>CAJKDU010000001.1 GCA_905198745.1 uncultured Prevotella sp.
ACAAGCCCATTGGCAGAATTAAGTATGCACTAAATTAATTCCGCCAACAGGTTTTAGAAACAAAGTTATGCATATTGACAAACTACACCCACGCGTATGGCGTTGGGCATTGGCAGGATGCTTGGTGTGCGCTTGCAGTGTGGCACAAGCCACTGTGGTCAACGACACCATTCAAGCCACGGCCAACAAGAATGTGATTCAGGGTAAAGTAATCGACGGGACCGACAACCAACCCATGGTGGGCGTGACCGTGATGGTGGAAGGCACCACCAATGGCGTGACGACCGACGTCGACGGCCATTTCACACTTGCCGTTCAAGGCAAGTGTAATATTGTGTTCTCCTTTATCGGATACAAGAAAGCCGTGATGAAATATGACGGCAAGAACCTCCATGCTTTCCAGCGCGTGGTAATGAAGTCGGACGCTCTCGACATCAAGGACGTAGTGGTAACCGGCATCTACCGCCGTCGCAAGGATAGCTTCACCGGTTCTTCATCTTCTTTCAAAGGCGAAGAACTCAAGAGTGTAGGCGCGCAAAACGTACTCCAGAGTCTGAAGACACTGGACCCTTCGTTCAAGATTATGGATAACAACCTCACCGGTTCCAACCCCAACAAGACACCCGACGTGGAAATACGCGGCAAGTCATCAGTGGCAGGCCTTAAGGAAGAATACGGCACAGACCCTAACCAGCCGCTTTTCATCCTCGACGGCTTTGAGACCACCCTCGAAACGGTGATGAACCTCAATATGAACCGCGTGGCATCAGTGACCCTTCTCAAGGATGCCGCCTCAACAGCCATCTATGGTTCAAAGGCTGCCAACGGTGTGGTAGTTATCGAGACCAAGGCTCCTACCAACGGGAAACTGCAAATTTCATACAAGGGCGACTTCAGCCTCGACTTTGCAGACCTCTCCGACTATAATCTGATGAACGCCCGCGAGAAACTCCAGTTTGAGGAGTTGGCTGGCGTATATAAGGATACCACCAACGATCCCTTCAACCAAATCAAGCTCGACAACCTCAAGAACTCACGTCTGCACGACATTGAGCAGGGAGTTGACACGTATTGGCTGAGTGTGCCCTTACGTACAGGATTCACACATAAGCACAACATTTATGCCGAAGGCGGAGAACAGAACATACGCTATGGCATCGGACTGAACTACGGCAACGTGAACGGCGTGATGAAAGGCAGCGACCGGCAGACCATAGGCGGCAACCTCGACCTCATCTACCGCACGGGCAAATTCCAGTTCAGCAACAAGCTCACCATTGATTATCTGGAGACCAACGACCCTGCCGTGTCGTTTGAAGAATACGCCAATGCCAACCCCTATTACCGCAAATATGGCACTGATGGTAAGATTAACAAGTATCTATACTATCCGGAAGATGGTCTCAACGACAATCCCGTGAGCAATCCGCTGTGGAATGCCCACCTCAACAACTACGACCGCGGACAGAAATTCGGATTCACCAACAACTTCATTGCCGAGTGGTTTGCCACCACCGACCTGCGCTTACGCGCCAAGTTCGGCATCACAAAATATGACGACACGCAGGACACCCGGCTCTCTCCCGAGCACACACAGTTCGACGACCAGGAGGCTACCCAAAAGGGACTTTACACCCACTCGCTACTGAAATACCTCTACTATGAGGGCGACGTGAGTGCCACCTATGGTCGCCTCTTTGCCGGAAAGCATCAGGTCAACGCCGTAGTGGGTTTCAACTTCAGCAATACAAACAATAAAACCTACGGATACTCGGCCACAGGCTTCACCGACGACCAGTTCTCCGCTCCCTCATTCGCCAACAGCTATCCTGACGGAGGCAAATCGGAATACAGCGAAAGCGTAAAGCACGCCGCCAGTTTCTACCTCAACGGCGGATATGCCTACGACAACCGCTACTTGCTCGACTTCAACCTGCGTAGCGATAGTGCCTCCATGTTTGGTACAGACAACCGCTTCCGCACCACATGGTCAGTAGGCTTGGGATGGAACATACACAAGGAGGAATGGATGCAGAAGAACGGCATCTTCCAAATGCTCAAGTTCCGCGCTTCTGTGGGTAACCCCGGTAATCAGAATTTCTCTGCCTATCAAGCATATACAACCTATATGTTCAATAGTCTGATGAGCAATGTATTCGGCACAGGTGTGGTCATCAATGCCTTGGGCAATAAAGACCTTGCTTGGCAGGAAACCATCAACTACAACTTTGGTGCCGACATCACCACACTCGGCAACCGTCTGAATCTCACCCTTGATTATTACATCAAGAACACAGACCCGTTGCTCGCCGTCATCACCACACCAGGATCTATGGGTGTGACGAGCGAAGCTCTCAATGCAGGCAAGCAGAAGACTCGAGGTTGGGAGGCCACGGTAAAATTCTCACCTATTTATATGCCCGAACACCGCATCAACTGGAACATCTCACTCTCCGCCACCCACTCCAAGTCGGAGTATGCAAATATAGGCAATGCTTTCAGCGCGCTCAATGAAAGCGGCAAGAACTCGCTCCACAGCACCACTCGCTACTACGACGGAGGCTCTCCCACAGCCATTTGGGCTGTACGCTCGGCAGGCATTGACCCTGCCACAGGCAAAGAACTCTTCATCAAGCGCGACGGTACTTACTCGTTTACTTACGACACAGCCGACGAGGTGGTATGCGGTGACACAGAGCCAGACGTAGAAGGACTGCTTGGCACCAACTTCTATTACAAGGGCTTCACTTTCAGTTGCTATTTCCGCTATCAAATGGGCGGACAGCAATTCAATAGTTCGCTGTTTGACAAGGTTGAGAATATCGGCACGGCAGACGTATACAACAACCAAGACCGACGTGCTCTCTATAACCGATGGAGCATCAACAACCGCAACGCACAGTTCAAGGGAATCTCGATGGTACAAAAGACCGACAAGTCGTCACGCTTCGTGATGGACGACAACACCCTCACCCTCGAGAGTCTGAACATTGGCTACGAGTTTCCGCTCACCATCGCCAAGAAACTTGGCATGCAGGCTCTCTCGGTACAAGCCAATATGAACGACATATTCCGTTGGTCGACCGTCAAGGCTGAACGAGGCATTGATTATCCATTTGCCCGCACCGTGTCATTCTCCATAGGCGCAACATTCTAACCCCAAAATGAAGACAATGAAAAAGAAATTATTTATCATCGCTATAGCATGTTGCACGCTCCTCTCCTCGTGCGACAACTGGTTGGAAGTGAAGCCTTACGACCAGATCTCGGAAGGAGAACTGCAACAGTCTGAAGAAGGCTATCAGAAGATGCTCAACGGCATCTACATCGACCTCAACACTGATGCACTCTACGGAAAGACACTTTCCGTGGAGATGATTGAGGTAATGGGAGGTGCCTATGCCATAGGCACCGACAACAGCGTGTGGGGCAACTACAAAGACCTTGCTAGCTACGAGTACGGCACAGAATATTGGCGCGACCGACTGGACCAGACATGGAACAAGGCCTATGCCCTCATCCTCAACTGCAACACGCTGCTCGGCAGCATTGACAACCATCAGAATATCTTCACCGGCAGCAACTACTATATCATCAAAGGCGAAGCTCTGGCTCTTCGTGCCCTGCTCCACTTCGACATGCTCCGGCTATTCGGTCCCGTCTATTCCAAGGATAGCGACAAGAAAGCCATTCCTTACTATGACAAGCAGACCAACACACCCGAGGATATACTCACAGCAAAACAAGTGGCTGAGCATGTGGTGGCAGACCTTGAAGAAGCACGTACGCTGCTCGCCAACGACCCCGTGCGCACTGAAGGCACACGCATGAATTCCAGCACAGACGGCAGCAGCAACTTTCTGCGCTACCGGGCTTTGCGCCTCAACTACTATGCCGTTGAAGCCCTTCTGGCACGCGTCAACCTGTACATCGGCAACAAGACGGATGCCTACAAGTATGCCATAGACGTGATACGTTCCTCCGACAATGGCGTATTCCCCTTCGTAGACAAGAGCCTTGTGACGGGTTCGCCTGCCGACCCCGACCGAATCTTCTCGTCGGAAGTTATCTTTGCACTTACCAACACGAGCCGTGGCAAACTCTTCACCAGCTTTTTCGACCCTTCACGCCTGCCCAACTACGTGTTCCGCATGGACAACGATCTTATGGACAAGCGCATCTATGGCGGAGCAGCCGCTACCGGTGGCTATCAGGACGACTACCGTTACCGCATGAACTGGGTGGCAACGGGCAGCAACCGCTACCTCTACAAGTATCGCGACATGACAGCCTCGGGCAGTATACAGAACACCATGATGCCCATGCTTCGCTTGGGTGAAATGTATCTCATTGCCGCTGAAGCCCAAAGCAACGACCTCAAAGCCGGTGTAAGTTTTGTCAACACTCTGCGCCGCAATCGAGGAGTGGCTTCACTGCAGACGCTCACCACAGACTTGCTTGAGAACGAATACATCCGAGAACTCTATGGCGAGGGACAGCTTTTCTACCTTTATAAACGTCTCAACACCGACGTAATCACGTCAGCCTCGACAAGCAAGAATCCCAAGGCGAGCGACAAGATATTCGTGGTGCCGATGCCAGACTCGGAAACCGAAAACAGATAAGCCCTACCGCACATAAATAATAAAGACAATGAAAACAGCTATCATCAGAAACATCGTCATCGGCACGCTCTCTGCACTCGCCTTCACGGCTTGCAGCGAGCAGACGCCCGACGAGTTCCAAAACATAAACGGTGTGTATTTCAACAACAGAAGCAACACCAACATTCTGCAAGACACTACCTCCGTCACCTTTGTGTACGAAAAGGGAAATGAGATGCAGGTGCCTGTGGTCATCCAGTTGTTAGGCCGCCCTGCTGACCACGACCGCAACGTATCCATCAATGTCACATCAGCAGACGCCACACAAGGAACAGACTACACGCTACCCGAGGCAGCCACACTCCCTGCTGGAGCCACAGCACTCAACTACATGGTCACCCTCAAGCGCACCACAGCCTTGAAATCTGTGAAGAAACATCTCACACTTACCCTGCAGTCCAACGCCGAATTTACGTTGCCCGTAGATCATGAGGTGACTTCGTCCGGCGACACCGTGACCACCATTAGCTACGGAATCATCTTCACCGACCAATTCACCACCAAGCCCAAAGCATGGGAGGAAGACTTATTGGGAACCTTCACCCAACAGAAGTTTGAACTCATCTGCCGGGTGCTCAACGTTGACCCTGCCGACTTCAACGACGACACAAAGATGACCCTTGCCATGCAGTCGTTCGTTTGTGCGGAAATGACCAACTACGTGACTGAACAGAAGTCCAAACGCGACAACGGAGAAAGTTACGATAAGGATGCGTTTGACGCCCATGGCAATGCACTATCGTTTGTGGAATAATGAAAAACAAAACAGAATACAATAACTATGAGAAAATATATATGTGGAGTGCTCACTACCCTGGCAGCTGTGCTTTGTGCCGGTTGTGCCCAGGACGAGGGCAACTATGACTATCATGAACTCAACGACCCCGTTATCACGGGTGTGGCAGACAGCATGTCGGTGCTCATCCACGACCAACTCACCCTCGACCCGTCAATGGGCGACAATATCACAGACACTACGGCCTACGACTATGAATGGAAGGCTATCAATCGCAGTGGAGACAATGAGGTGACCGTGCTCGGACACTACAAGAAGCTCTCACAAGAGGTAAGCCTCAACGCTGGCGAATACATGCTCTACTTCACCGCCACGGAACGAAGCACAGGACTCTTTTGGCGCAAGAACTATGCCCTCACTGTGAGCGACCCTTCATCGGAAGGATGGATGGTGCTCTGCGATGCTGACGGCAAGACACGCCTTGACATCATATCAAAAGTGACTGGCAAAACATATCGTGACGTGCTCTCCGACAACGGCATGCCCGAACTTAACGGACCCTTCGCCATACAGTATGAGCCCAACAGTGGATACACGGATTCACCTTTCTACCTCTTTACCGAGGATGGCGCTACCCGCTTGTCGAAGAACAACTTTGCCTGGCAACGTGACTATCTCTTCAAGTATGAAGTGGCACAGTCTCCTGACGTGGCGCCACGCAGCATGGTGTGCGAACAGAACGGCATTAGCCGCGTGTTCGTGAGCGACGGCAAGGTGCATTATGCACAAAACATGGGCATACAGGGACTCTTCGGTTCTGCTGCCAATAAAGACTTCGACGTGGCACCGGCTGTTGGCGTGAACATCGGTGCACAGAGCTATGTGTCCATATACCTGCTCTACGACACTACCAACAAGCGCTTCATGGCCTATTGTCCACTCATTCAGAGTGCCGGTTTCAATGCTTCCACCTTGCAGACCATGCCGGACATGGAGCAAATATGCATAGGAAGCAAGGGGAGCGACATGGTGACCGGTTCCGCCTTCACCGACTATCCAGAGGGCATGGACTTTGTCTATATGGAGAACACTAACTACGACCCGGGCAACGCCAAAATGGGCATCACCTATACTGTGTTGCGCAACGGCTCCAAGTATTATCTCTACGGCATACAGTTGGGCGACCTCATCACTTACAGCGACTGCACATTCGGCATAGGCAAAGCCTACTATGGCGACCTTAGCCAGTGCACAGACATCAACCGTGCACAGTGCTTCGCCTTCAGCTCGCTGCGCAACTACATGTACTACGCCGTAGACGGAAACATCTATCGCGTGGACCTTTCGGAAAAGCCCCTTCGGGCAGAGCGTCAGATTTCACTCCTCGGCGAAACCATCACGTGCATGAAGTTCAACATCTACCGCAGCACGTCAACAACAGCCAACTACGACCTTGTGGTAGGAAGCGAGAAACAGGGCAGCGGCATACTCCGCATCTACAACGGCATGACCAAGGAAGGCGACTTCAGTGGTGTGGCGCCTACCCTCTACACAGGCTTCGCCCAAATAGTGGATGCTACCTATCGCGAACGTACAAACTAAAAAAGGACAAGACAGACAATGAAAAGAACTATCATACCCCTCCTCCTGTTGCTTTTATTCACAGCCTGTATACAGGCAGAGGAGAACATCAAAGTGAACTTCAACGTGCAGAATCCTGTGGCTGCCAATGTGGCCATTGTGTACCACATGAGCGTGAACGAATATCCCCTCTCTGCCGACGGCAAAGCCACGGCTGAAATTGAGGGACTGGATGCCGTATACGCCAAGGTGTACTACGGTGAGAAATTCCGCACCGTGTATCTGCAGAAAGGCGACGTGGTTAACATAACCTTTGACGCCAACGACTTCGAGAACAGTTTTACCGTGAAAGGAGGTAACGAGAAGGCGAACACCTACCTGGGACGCATGCAGCTCATGGGGCTGCCCGACGAGACATACAAGCAATCGTTCAATGATTTCAAGACAAGCGTGGAAAAGAAGACTGCGTCCATGATACGCCTGCTCAAGGTGCGCAAGTTCAACAAGGACGACAAGTTCGAGAAGATGGAGGAAGGGCGAATCACCTACTTCTATGCCAATGCCCTGCTCATGTATCCCGTGAGCCACATGTATATGACCGGTGACACCACGAATGTTACAGACCAGTTCTATTACGACACCGTCAAGAAATATGTACGCGAGGACGACGACCTGGCTGACCTCGACGAATACCGCAACTTCATGATTGAGACCTCACACATATTCGACTCTGCCAACCACGGCATTCGCCAAATGTATCCCAAGACGCTGGCCGAAATGAGCTACATAGGCGACAATTTCAAGAGTGAGAAGGTGCGCGAGTCGCTCATCCACTTCCTTGCCTTCACCTACGTAGAGGGTAACGGCACGGACAACATCACGGACCTGGAAAACCTCTACTATGCCTATGTCACCTCGTCCGTGCTCAACAAGCAATTCAAGGAAGCCTGCGCCAAGTGGGACAAGGCTGCCGTGGGAAAACCTTCACCCGACTTTCTGGGCACAGACATCAGCGGCAAGCAGTATCGTGTGCGTGACTTCCGCGGCAAATATGTATACATTGACATGTGGGCAACCTGGTGTGGACCCTGCCAGAAGGAACTGCCCTATTTGAAGAAACTCGCCGAGAAATACCACGGTAAGAACATCACCTTCCTCGGTCTTTCTATAGATAAGGACAAAGCCAAGTGGGAACAACGCGTGAAGAGCGGCTCCCTTTGCGGCACACAGCTACACATCGGCACTGGCACACAGTTTCAAAAGGACTATAAGATAGGAGGTATCCCCCACTTCATCCTGCTCGACCCCAACGGTCGCATCGTCAATGCCACCATGACACGCCCGTCGAGCGAGGACACAGAAAAGATATTGAACAGTCTGAAAGAGCTGTAAAATATACAGAGAGAGTTAATAACAATTTATTTTTCATCAACAAAAAACAAGTAATCTATGAAGAAGTTGATTTCAATGATGCTGTTACTTTGTGCCATGGTCACATTCACAGCATGCTCGTCCGACGACGACGGCAATTCTAATTCGCCCATCAGCAACATCGTGGTTCCGACCACCGCTGCCATAGGCACAGAGCAGACAATCCAGGGCTCAGGTTTTGCCTCAGGCATGACCCTGCAGCTTTGCCAGTACGACAACTATTATGACGTGAATGCCAAGATGACGGCTAACGGCGCCACGTTCACCATTCCCTACACCGTGCGTGCCGGCGAGACAAGCGTCATCCTCAAACAAGGAGACCAGCAGTGGACCATCGGCACCATAACGCTGACAGATCCTGCCAATCCCATCATCTCACCCAAGATGCCTGAAGTGCTCTGCATGGGCCAAACCTACATTCTGGAAGGTTCTGGCTTCGAAGAAGGTGACCATGTGGATTTCACTCCCGTAGACGACCCAACTTTGGGTATCTCTGCAGGTCTTGGCACCATTACTTCCGACGGATTGCAGTTTGAAGTACCTAAGGGTGATATGACAGAAGGACAATATGAAGCATATATCTGTCGTGGTGAAAACAAATGGCTTCTCGGAACAGTTACCATTGTCAAGGCTCGCCGCATCAAGTCAATCGTATATGAAAATCCTATGGTTGCCATGCTCGGTGTAGAGAAATTAACGCTGAACTTCGAGTACGACGGTATGGATGGAAAATTGAAAGCCATAACTTCCGACGCCGGAACCAATTGGAATTTCACTTACAACGCGACAGGTGAAAACACATACGAGATTGTCACACAAAGCCCTATTTGCGATGCTATGATGACATTCACTATGGAGAATGGCAAGATTAAGACCTCTACTCCATGCGCTCCTTACGACGATACGGAAAAAACCAACACATGGACTTACAACGGCAACAAGCTTGTTTCGGTGCTGAACTCAAACAGCAAACTGTTCCAGGGCATGCAACTCACAAGCAACACCTATAATGCCGACGGCAATCTGGAGTCATTCGACCTGGGTGGCGAGATGGGCTTTGCTTTCAGCAAAATCAGCGCAGTTCCTTATTCAATAGATCCCTGCTACTTTGTCAACTTGTTTAGTTACATGCTTCAAGGCGAAGACGTGCTTATCGGCATGCTGCTCAACCAGACTGTAATGGGCTCAAAGATGTTCCCATCCACCGCCAAGGCATACACCATGAACGAAAAAGGTGAAGACGTGTGGGTAGACGTGAACATGAACACCACTTTCACAAATAACGTTCTGACCATTGACATGACCCAAACTGCAGCGGATGCAGGCATGTATCCAACCAAGATAACCGTGACATACGAAGACAAATAAACTTAGCTGAACCTTTTTAAGCACATTCATCCGGAAAGACTTTCATGTAAGGAAGTCTTTCCGGATGTTTCTTTTATCGACATTGTAACAGCTATGTGCTCTCACCTCAAGAGCCATAAAGGAAAGGTAACTCGTCTTTAACGGCATGGTAGCATTTCGTTAATGGCACACTAACGCATCGCTAAAGATATGGTGACGCATCGCTGAAGCCAGACTAACACAACACCAACGGCACACGAACAGACTTTAAGCCTCGGAGAAGACGATATGAAACGGGGACTTTCATCTCACTCCCAAAAGAAGACGAAAGCCAAGGAATAGTAGAACTGAACAAGAAGGATGTAGACTGGCATATAGACAGCCATTCTACGAAGTCCTTGGGTGCAGGCAGCATGCACATGACCCAAAGTGCTCAATGTGCCGCTCGCCACACCATAGGACAAAGACATGACAATGAGCATTGCTGCAAGCATAGGAAGAAGACCACGACTGAAACTGCTCGGGAACAGATGTCCTGTGACACTCAACAGAATAGCATGGGGCACACAAGTGAGAAGCAACGTGACCACCACGAAAGCCAGCAACTCAAAAGCCACCAGCCACAGCCCCAAAGTTTGTCGAAAGAGCAGACTCCGGCGGGAACACAACGTGACAACCGCACTGCCGAAACCGCTGGCACGGACAGTCCCCGCTGCCATGAAGGCAAGCAACAACCAAACGAGAATGGGCGACAAAAGGTTGGATGTGAACTGGCCAAACAGCCACCGCAACGCCTCTGCCGAAAGCAACGAGCGCACCGGCAACTGCGGCAATGCTGCCGTGACCACCCAAGTGACGAGCATCAGCAAAAGCTGTGCTGCCACGATGGCGAGTGCCAACCGACCCAAAAATCTGTTAGTCTTCATCCGCCACCAGATTGTCGAGATTGATGATGCGAAGTTCCAATGCCCGGGTCACCAGTCGGGTGGCATTGACAGATGCTCCGCCATTTCCAGTGGGAAAGAATTTCTGCACCAATTCGTTCTGCCGTTTCTCCAGACTCTTCACGCCAAAAGGCATCCCCTTGAGGGCTGCTATCTGCTCCTTGGTGTAGCCCAAGGCAAGATGACGGAGCAACCGCTCGTCGTATTCGTCTATCTCATAGTCGATGAGTGCATCCTGGTGCATGAGTTCCTTGCCCACGCTCCGTTTAAATCGCTCCACGATTTTCTCAAGAATAGGCTGGTTGAACACCAGTCGCTTGCCGCTCATCACACTTTCCACATCACCTCGAGTGAGCATCTCACCGCTCTTGAGAATGATGCCGTCGGCGCCTGCATCGAGCACGTCGACCCATAGTTTCTCATTGAGAATCTCGCCCGTGAAAATGAGCACCTTGAGCTTGGGATGTAGCTGCTTGGTCTGGCGACATATCTCCACCCCTACTGTTGTGGAACCTCCCAGCCCGAGGTCGAGCAGCACCAAGTCGGGCAACTGCTGCTTGAGTAGTCGCCAATAGGCGGGTTCACTGTCGGCCGTGCCGATGATTTGTGCTTCGGGTATGTCGGTCTTCACTATGCCCTCGGTGCCTTTAAGCTCCAAGGGAACGTCTTCCACGATAAGAATATTGAATTTATCCATAATTATTTATTGATCTTGTTATATTGTGTTCTGTTTATGGGTTGTGCCGGCTGCTGCAAGCATAACCATAAAGCAAGTTCCTCCATCGGGAGACGGACTTTCCGTGATGCCGCAAGAACGGCGGTTGGTCTGCTCACCATTGTCGCGCACTATTTGCCGGCAAATGAAATAGGGTATGTTGTCGCGTAGCGGACTGAAAAGGTCCTGGCATTGGGTGGTGTCGAGAGTCAACCTGTCAAGGGTTACTTTCACCGCCACATAGTTGTCTTTCTGTTCTGCTTCCACGGTCAACGCATTGCCGGCATTCTGCAGTTTCAACAAGGAGAACAGTTGTCTCATTGCCACGCCATCGCCTATCAGTTTCAAATCTCCACCCTTCGAGCACACGGAAAACCTTGGCAACAGATCCGACAAACGGACTGATTCACAGGCCATGGGCGCTTGAAGCAAGCTCATGGCCTGGCTAAGGAACAGGGAATAAAGACGTTTGTAGTAGTGCCCCAACTGATTGATGACACCATAGTCGGCTGAGGGATTGTCGATTTGCTGGCGGATGGTGGCAGGATAAT
Source organism: uncultured Prevotella sp. (assembly GCA_905198745.1). Classification (GTDB taxonomy): domain Bacteria; phylum Bacteroidota; class Bacteroidia; order Bacteroidales; family Bacteroidaceae; genus Prevotella. Next base: position 11,970 of record CAJKDU010000001.1, read on the forward strand.
ACATAGTTTCGTGCTTGAGAGAGCTCAGGCAGTTGTCGAGCACATTGTTGGCCGTGTAGAACCGCTGACTCTCAAAAATGGCCTTCTTTGTTTCCTCCTCAATTCTCCGGAGTTGGTCGGTGGTAGCAAGGTCGTCGGCAGCGGCTTGTGTAAGGGCCGCACGCACCTCGTCAACTGTCGATTGGAGCGATTGGGGATAACGGGAGAAATCAATGTGTTCAAGGGCGACAAGTTTGTCCTTGTCTGGCTGTGAACTGGCGAGAATGTCGTTTACGCCCTTCATCCTCTCCACATAGAACCGATAGTAGAGCCTGTGGCGGAAATAAAGTAGATAGTATGCAGGAAAAAGCAGGATGAGAAGGATGACAAGCAAGACAACCGCCACGCCCTTATTGGTTTCAGACCGTTTCATCTTGTAGCAATATTCGCCCAAAGAACGGTCGGCAGACTTCTCTTTGAAAAGTTGGGTGTATGCCTTGTTGTTGTACTCATAGAGCGGCATGTCGTGAAGGGCAAGCGCCGCCACGGCCGTCTCGTTACGTATCTCGAGAATGGTGCCGAAGTCTATAGGCAATCCCTGGTGCAGCCATACAATCTCTGCCGGCAAGTGCGAAAGTCCCGCAATCCGGAGCATAACGTCTTTTCCTTGGGGCAAGATAACGTGATAGGCAGCATTGAGATACTTGCGGCAACTGTCGGCAAACGTCACACAATCGGCGTAACGGGCTGTAAGATTGGCCTGGTAAGCGCTGTCGGAATAGTTGCTCGCCGTATGTAACATGGATTGGAAAAGCCTTTGTTGCCTGGTGTCAAGATGCACTGGTATTCGCTCTTCTACAGGAGGAAGGAACAAATCCGTATCCCGTGGTTCGTCAGCGAAGAGATTCTGACCCAACGACACGCTGTTGGAGGAAACAAGCAAGACAAGCGTGACGACCATACGTGCCACCCCCTTGGGCAGACGGAAGAATATGCGAGTGCCCTCTCCCACTCTGCTATCCACACCGATAGAACAAGACTTGAAAATGCTGCTCGTCTTCTTGTATTTCTCAATGATGCCCTTGCAATTCATCAATCCGAAGCCGTGTGGACGCACTTCCGCGGTGGCATCACTTTGGTCTGCAATAGACTTGTGGTCGAAAAGAGACTTGCACTGTGCCTCCGTCATGCCGCATCCGGTGTCTTGCACGGAAATTTCGACACTATCGTCTGCAGGGTGAGCACTGACTACAACTTGGCCTCCAGATGGAGTAAACTTTCTTGCATTGTCGGCAATGGTATTGAGCATGAATAGTGTGAGCACACGGTCTGCCTTAACAAGACAGGTCGTAGGGTTGACCACCAATTTTATGCCCTTTCGGGCAAAAGAAGAACGATTGCCCGAAAGCAACTCGAAGAGCCACATCACCGGGAAAGTAGTTATATTCAGACGCACTTCCCCCTGACGCAGCTGAATCCATTGGGTAAGCATGGTGTTGTATTCACCAATACAGTCAGTAAGTTCCCGCACATACTGAATACGTTCGGCTCGCCGACCATCAGTGTTCTCCTCCGTTTCCATGCGCCCCATCTCATGAAGCAAACGGTCTATAAGCGGCATGACACTGAGAGCGACGCCAATCTTAGCCCGCTGTTCAATGTATCGCAGATGGTTGCCTTCACTCTCACGCTGAGACATAGCAAGCCGGTCTTCTGCATCGGTAATAGAATCGTCAACAGCATTTTTCACCACTTTCCTTTGCTCTTTCCAGAGTTCAAGAGCACGATCTGTAGGATTGGTGTAGCCTCTCTTTTCCCTTTTCACACTATAGCGATTAAGGAGAAACAGCAAGACAGCAATGATGATGATAAGCACAATGACTGCTCCAATCATCAAGTTAAGTTGGATTATGGAAGAAGACAGCTGGTCAGCCCGCGACTCGAAATATCTGTCTTGCCGGGTCTGTTCCTGCAAGTCGAGATAGATATTACGGTTGTAGTCACTCTGTGGTTTGTCGTTGACAGATGAATAAACCACGCTCAACTGCTCACGTATACTCGCTACCATTTCCGGTGCCTGGTCTATACCGGGAACCTTCAGGGCATCATTCAGACAGATAAGGGATGAACGATAGTCACCAATACGTTCAAAACATTGTGCGAGCGTACGATAAGCGCCTGCAGTCTGATAGACGTCACCATAGCGATTGAACATGTCAAGGGCATGTTGGGCAAAATTACCCGCCAACAGGGAGTCGGGCATTCCATCTTGATTTATGGCATTCATGGCAAGGTAGTTGGAGTGTAACAACTGACTACCGTAACGTTCATCGGTGAGATGCTCACTGATAGCTTGCAATGCATTGGCTTGCCAATAAGGGTAACGAGCATATTGAGCGAGAAAATAGCATTGTACCAGGTAGCCCATCTCCGCCTGTAAAATAGAATCCTGAGCACCTACCGTTATCACTCCGCCAGCACCTACGTTGTAGAGATAGTTGAGGAACTGTGCCGTATCCTGTTGCAGTTCACCATCTTCATCAATGGCCTCTATAGCCGAAACAGACTGCCGTTCGAGCCCTACATAATAATAATAGACGGAAGAATTGATGGCATATTCCGAACGGGCATACGTCATGCGCCTCTGTTCACGAGGCGTGAGAGAAGCATTGTCTTCGTTGATACGCTTCAGTCTGCGTGTGGCACGCTCGTTATAAGTATAAAAGTCTTTGTTTTTCGACTGCCGTTGACAAAGTTTCATCATCTGAATATCTGCCACCAGCAATTCTATTTGGTTGTCGGTAGCGTACACGCTGTCAAGTTGCCGTGCAGCAAGGGCATAGTCCATGCGGGCCAGGCTCGCAAACGCCAGATTGTTGTAAGCTTCAGCCTCTCCGTCGTCATACCCGTCAGAGAGTCGAAGAGCCTGTCGGGCAAAGAATTCTGTAGAGTCGAGATTGCGGTAGTGCGAGGCATAAGAAAGGTCGTTATACCTATCCACACTTGGCTTGTTGCCTGAAGAACACGACAAAAGAATAGCCACAGCAACAAGACAGGCAAGTGTTGCTATTCTCGTGAAACAAAGTCGTTTACGGTTCTTCATACTAAAAAGAAAGAAAAAAGGTTGAGTATGCAACTGCACGCATCAAAAGACGCGACTAACATGCATACCCAACCCGTATTTATAACTGAGGATTTATCCTCTTGCCTTGGCAATGTAGCCGAGAGCCTCTACGCACTTGTCTGTGATAGCCTTCCAGTTCTTGGCAGCAACCACGTCCTTGGGGAAGAGCTTAGAGCCCATACCAACGCAGTAAACACCAGCCTTGATCCAAGAAGTGAGGTTCTCCTCGTCGGGAGAAACACCGCCAGTAACCATGAGCTTTGACCATGGCATAGGAGCCATCAAGCCCTTAACAAGCTTAGGACCGAGCACGTCGCCAGGGAATATCTTGCAAAGGTCGCAACCACTTTCCTGTGCGAAGCCCACCTCAGACACGCTTCCGCAGCCCGGTGTATAAGCCACAAGACGACGGTTGCAGATCTTAGCAATCTCGGGGTTGAACAAAGGACCTACTACGAAGCAGGCACCGAGCTGAAGATAGAGAGCAGCTGTGGCAGGGTCTACTACAGAACCTACACCAAGAGCCAACTCAGGGCACTCTACTGCAGCGAACTTAACAACTTCCTCGAACACCTCGTGAGCGAAATCGCCACGGTTAGTGAACTCGAAAGCGCGAACGCCACCATCATAACAAGCCTTTACGACCTGCTTTGCTACTTCTGCATCCTTGTGATAGAATACAGGTACCATTCCTGTCTGACCAATCTTGTTCAGAACAGCAATCTTGTCAAATTTTGCCATTTCCTTATTATATATATATAATCCTGAAATTATCTCTGAACACGACCAGAAGCGTCGCCACCAGCCAATGTCTCTACCTCGGCAGCGTTCATCATGTTGAAGTCGCCAGGGATTGTATGCTTCAGTGCAGAAGCTGCAACAGCGAACTCAAGAGCCTTGCCCTGGTTGTCAGGCCATGTGAGCAGACCGTGGATAAGACCACCTGCGAAAGAGTCACCACCACCTACGCGGTCGATGATAGGCAGGATATCATAGTGCTTGCTCTGATAGAACTCCTTGCCGTCATAGATAAGAGCCTTCCAACCGTTGTGTGAAGCACTGAGAGACTCACGAAGTGTAGAAACTACATACTTAAAGCCGAACTCCTTCATCATACCCTGGAAGATGCCATAGTAACCTTCAGCGTCAGTCTTGCCGCCAGTCACGTCAGCGTCGGGCTTGAAGCCGAGACAGAGCTGAGCGTCTTCCTCGTTGCCGATACAAACGTCAACATACTTCATGAGGGGCTTCATGATGCTCTGAGCCTTCTCAGAAGTCCACAGCTTCTTACGGAAGTTGAGGTCGCAGCTCACAGTCACGCCGTGACGCTTGGCAGCCTCACAAGCGAGCTTTGTCAGCTCAGCAGCCTTGTCGCTGATAGCAGGAGTGATGCCACTCCAGTGGAACCACTGTGCACCTTCCATGATAGCGTCGAAGTCGAAGTCAGAAGCGTCAGCCTCAGCGATAGCGCTGTTGGCGCGGTCATAAACGACCTTGGATGGACGCATAGAAGCGCCAGACTCGAGGAAGTAGATACCCAGACGGTCACCGCCACGAGCAATGAAGTCTGTATGAACACCGAACTTGCGAAGTGCGTTTACTGCGCACTGGCCGATTTCGTGTGTAGGCACTTTAGAAACGAAGTATGCGTCATGGCCATAGTTAGCGCAGCTCACAGCCACGTTAGCCTCACCACCACCATAACATACATCGAAAACTTCACTCTGAACAAATCTCTTCTGACCTGGAGAAGAAAGGCGGAGCATAATCTCGCCCATTGTAACAACTTTAGCCATTCTTGATAAATTTTGTTTCTTATAGATTAATCTATTACTTGTTTGCGAGCACAAAAATAGTACAATTTTCTTTAATACCGAAACAAAACAGGGAAAAATTAGCTTTTGTCCCAAAATATTACGCTGTGTGTTCGCACAATTCAACCTTTTTGCGTATTTTTGCACCAAAATATAGAACAAACGTACTCAATTAAGTATGCCACAGAAAATACGAATCAAAGACATTGCAGAGAAAGCGGGCGTGTCTGTGGGCACCGTCGACAGAATCCTGCACCAGCGTCCCAATGTGTCGCAGGCGGCAAGGGAAAAGGTTGAGAAGGTGCTTCAGGAAATCAACTATCAGCCCAATGTCTATGCCAGCGCATTGGCTTACAACAAATCGTTCACTTTCTACTGCATCATTCCGAAACACGAGTCGGAAGCCTATTGGGACGAAGTGGAGGAAGGTGCCATGAAGGCATGCGAGATGCGCCGAGACTTCCACATTGACGTAAAGATGATGTACTATAAGCGCTTCCACAATGATACTTTTGAAGAGCAGTATACCAAGTGCCTGGAGATGAATCCGGATGGTGTTGTCATCGTGCCGAGTGACATCGAAGCCACCCGCAAGTTTACCGACATCATGCACGAGCGCGACATTCCTTTCGTCATGCTCGACTCCTACATGCCCGACTTGCACCCGTTGGCATTCTACGGACAGGATTCGTTCTGCAGCGGCTATTTTGCCGCCAAAATGCTCATGCTCGTCGCATTCAAGGAGAAAGAAATCATGCTCATGAAGCAGATGAAAAACGGCAAGGTGGCCAGCAAGCAGCAAGATAACCGTGAAGTGGGGTTCCGACACTATATGCATGACCACTTCCCGGAAGTGAAAATCACAGAATTGGATCTGCCTCTCGAGGGAACCAAGAAGGAATATGACCGCATCATGGAGGACTATTTCTCTCACAATCCTCAGATTCACCATTGTGTGACACTTAACTCCAAGGCCCACATCGTGGGCGATTTTCTGCTCCGCACCAACCGCCGCAACGTGCAGATAATGGGCTACGACGTGATGGAGAAAAACGCCGAATGTCTGCGCGAGGGCAGCGTGTCTTTCCTCATAGCCCAACACGCCTACATGCAGGGATACTATTGCATAGAAGCTCTCTTCCGTGCCATTGTGCTCCGCAAGAAGGTTACACCTATTAATTATATGCCTATAGAACTCCTCACCAAGGAGAACTTGGCTTTCTATCGCAGAACACAAATTTAAACCAAGCTACAATATGAACAAATCATCATTCATTAAAATCAACCCTGCCGATTCAGTGGTTGTATGTCTGCGTCCCTTCAAAAAGGGAGAAATCATCGAGGTAGACGGCAAGCAGATCACCTTGCTGCAAGACACGCCTGCCGGACACAAAGTGCTCATCGACGATGCACCCGAAGGCAAGGACATCATCAAGTACGGCTACCCTATAGGTCACGCCAAGAAAGATCTCAAGCGTGGCGAGTGGGTGAACGAGAACAACCTCAAAACGAATCTCGCCGGAACACTCACTTATACATATAATCCTGTAAAAGAAGAACTTAGCATCAAGAACGACAACCGCACCTTCAACGGCTACGTACGCAAAAACGGTGAGGTAGGTATCCGCAACGAAGTGTGGATTGTGCCTACCGTGGGATGTGTAAACGGCATTGCCGAGCGCCTGGCCAACAGACTGCGCAAGGAAACCGGGTGCGAGGGCATCGACTCTATCTATGCCTGGCATCACAACTACGGATGCTCTCAGTTGAGCGGCGACCACGAGAACACCCGCAAGGTGCTCCGCGACATTGTTCTTCACCCCAATGCAGGTGCAGTGCTCGTTCTCGGCTTGGGTTGCGAAAACAACCAGCCCGAGAAGTTCGAGGAGTTGCTCGGCGACTACGACAAGGACCGCATCAAGTTCATGGTGGCACAAAAAGTGGCCGGCGACGAGATGGAAGAAGGCATGCGCATCCTGACCGACCTCTACAACAAGGCCAAGGAAGACAAGCGCACAGCATGCCCGCTGAGCAAACTTCGCGTGGGACTGAAGTGTGGAGGCTCCGACGGATTCAGTGGCATCACAGCCAATCCGCTCGTGGGTGAACTGTCTGACTATGTCGTGGCTCAGGGCGGTACAAGTGTGCTGACCGAGGTTCCAGAGATGTTCGGTGCAGAGACCATTCTCATGAACAGATGCAAGACACCGGAACTGTTCAACCAGACCGTTTCGCTCATCAACAATTTCAAGGAATACTTCCTCAGCCATGGCGAGCCTGTTGGTGAGAATCCTTCTCCAGGCAACAAGGCCGGTGGCATTTCCACACTCGAGGACAAGGCTCTCGGCTGCACGCAGAAATGCGGACGCGCTCCCGTGAGCGGCGTGCTTGAATACGGCGACCGCCTGCAGACAGAAGGCTTGAACCTGCTCTCTGCTCCCGGCAACGACCTCGTGGCTTCCACAGCTCTTGCATCTGCCGGTTGCCAGATTGTGCTCTTCACGACAGGACGAGGCACGCCATTCGGCACCTTTGTCCCCACCATGAAGATTTCCACCAACAGCAACCTCTACAACAACAAGCACAACTGGATTGACTTCAATGCAGGAGAACTTGTTGAGGGCACCGACATGAAAGACCTTTTGCCCAAGTTTGTGGACAAGATCATTGCCGTGGCCAACGGTGAACACACCCGCAACGAAGAGAATGACTACCGTGAGATTGCCATCTTCAAGAACGGCGTGACACTCTAAGGCGAAAGCCTCAAACCATTCATATTCATTGGCGGGCTCATAGACTCTGAGTCCGCCAATGTTTTTAATCAATACAAGCCCATGAAAGGATTTAAAGCACTCAGCCCACTGCTCCTGTTCATCATTCTTTATCTGATCACCTCTATTGTGGCCGGAGACTTCTACAAGGTGCCCATCACGGTGGCATTCTTACTGTCGAGCATCTTCGGCATAGCCGTGACAGGCAAGCAACCGCTCAAGCAGCGCATCGAAGCCTACAGTCGTGGTGCAGGTACAGGCGACATGATGCTCATGCTCTGGATATTCATCCTCGCAGGAGCCTTTGCCTCGTCTGCCAAACAGATGGGCAGTATCGACGCCACCGTCAACCTGACGCTCCACGTACTGCCCTCAAGCATGCTCCTGCCGGGACTGTTTCTGGCGGCATGTTTCATCTCGCTGAGCATCGGCACCAGCGTAGGCACCATCGTGGCGCTAACCCCCATAGCCACTGGCATAGCCCACTCCACGGGTGCCGACGTACCTATGATGACAGCCGTAGTTGTGGGTGGTTCTTTCTTCGGCGACAATCTCTCGTTCATCTCCGACACAACGGTCGTGGCCACCTCTACCCAGGGATGCAAGATGAGCGACAAGTTCCGAGTCAACAGTTTCATAGCAGTGCCGGCAGCGCTCATCGTGCTCGTCATTTACATTCTGACCGCTAACGACGTGCAGGCACCCACACATATCCCTAATGTAGAAGTGGTAAAGGTGATTCCCTACATCGTGGTGCTGCTCATCGCCATACTGGGGCTAAACGTTACGGCAGTGCTCACGCTGGGACTGCTACTCACGGGCATCATCGGCATACTCGACGGCAGCTACAACCTCTACTCTTGGTTCGGCGCTATGGGAAGCGGCATACTCGGAATGAGCGAGCTTATCATCATCACCATGATGGCTGGCGGACTACTCGAGATTGTACGCATGAATGGCGGCATAGACTGCATCATCCGTGTACTCACCCGACACATCCACGGCAAACGTGGAGCCGAAGCGTCCATCGGCGCACTTGTGGCACTGGTAGACGTGTGCACAGCCAACAACACCGTGGCCATCATCACCGTGGGCAAGATAGCCAAGCAAATCGGAGACCGCTTCGGGGTGGACAACCGCAAGTGTGCCTCACTGCTCGACACCTTCTCGTGCTGCATGCAGGGCATCATCCCCTACGGGGCGCAAATGCTTATGGCTGCGGGCCTTGCAAAGCTTAATCCCATCGAGATTGTTCCCTTCCTCTATTACCCCTTCGTTCTCTTTGCAGTAGCCATCATGTGCATCGTGTTCAGACTGCCGCGAAGATACAGTTAAACCTTACCCCAAAAATATTACAGATGGAGAATATCATTCTGCGCAATCTTTTCCGCCTTGCCAAGGCGGGAGGTTTCCATTCCGACATAGAAGACATTGAACCGATGTCGGCCTTTAAATGGCGGAAGCTGTGTCGAGTAGTCAATGCGCAACAGCTCACCTACTTCTTCAACGAGGGTGCACGGCTGTGCGCATCGCAACCCAACTGTAACATTCCGCCGTCACTTCTTACAGCCTGCCAAGCCGAAGACAGGTATGAGCTGCCCAACTTCCGCAAACTGGCTTCCGACCTTCACCTCGACGTGCCCATTCTCGACAAGCGCCTGCATAATATCATTGAGGGCGAAATTCACGCCATTGACACTTCTGTGGAAACAATGACCATGCTTGCCATCATCGTGGACACGCTCAACGACATGCTTAACAGTGGCAGGGTGATGCACGGCGTGATACACCTGGGAAGGTATCTGCGCTCCGTAGGCGACAAGACAGATTTCAACAAACTCGACCGGTGGCTGAACAGGCTCATGCTCCGTCGCATGGCCCAACTGCAAGGAAGTATTCTCGTCAGTCTCTTCGGCTTCGAACCCGACGAGATTCCCTTCCTCAACCGCATGGAACCGTCAGCCCGTAGGGTTGCCCTCCGGTCACTCGACCATAGCCAGCACGACGTGTCGGGAGAATGGCACTTCCGCCAGAGCGCCACAGGCATGATACACAACAACAATGCCGTCTTACGCCGCAATCTGCGCCGTAGCATCTGCTACATCAACTATGCTCCGATAGAAACCATCGGCAATTTCCTAAGCAAGTTCAGCCACTCACTCTCCGAGATAGAAGAATAAAAAGGACAAACCGGCATTGGGAGAGACACGTGAGACTTCAATGTTAGAAGTATACAAAAACGGACTGAAAGCCCTGTATATTCAAGTTTTTTGTTCTTTCGCTGCTTTGTCTGATAAGTTCTCCTCACGCGCGCACGCGCGCAGGAAAAGTTTTTCATTTTTTCACCACTATCTATCACTTTTCTTGATATCTTACATTATTTTACTGATTGCCAATTAGATAAATAGAGTGATAGATGCGTGATAGATGGCTAAACATCCATCACATCTATCACCGATTTGTCGTTTGCCAAGTTGAAGAAGAATGCCCAAAATCTGTCCCATGGTTTGGGCATTCATTGCCCACGGCCGTGGCAATGAGTGCCCAGGCGGTGGGACTAAGTGCAAGTCGGTCATTAACAAACTGCAAACAGCCAACTTGATGGGGTGCATCCAGCCCATAAGAGATTCGCATCCAGCCAGATGCAGCGACATCAGACGCCACGCCCAAATGCGGAGGAGTAGAGCAAAAGGTGTAAAAGACTTAAAAAGCACGACTCTTATTTTGAATTATCGCATAAAGTCCGTAACTTTGCAATTATGAAAATAAAGACAATCATCATCACGGCATTGGCTGCCCTGAATTTCCATTCGGCCAATGCACAAAGCAAAAGCTATATAGAATGTGAAGACACCTGCACCCACATCCACGGCATCGACCTGAGCCACTACCAGGGCAACGTATTCTGGGAAACTATTGGCGACAACTCCAAGATGGAATATGTCTACCTCAAAGCCACGGAAGGCGGCAACAACATCGACTCGAAATATGCCCAAAACATTGACCTGGCACACAAGTACGGACTCAAAGTCGGCTCCTACCATTTCTATCGTCCAAAGATAGAACAGAGCGTGCAGTTACAGAACTTCATGTCTCAGTGCCGTCCGGGCGACCAGGACCTGCTGCCCATGATAGACATCGAGACCAAGAGCGGCCTGTCCACCGAAGAGTTCTGCGACTCGCTACAGAAGTTCCTCGTGCTTGTGGAAAAAGCCTACAAGCAAAAACCCCTGCTTTACACTTTCACCAACTTCTACAACAACTACCTCAAAGGCAAGATAAACGGCTACAAGCTCATGATTGCCCAATACACCAAGCGCGAACCCGAACTTGCCGACGACCGCGACATCACCATGTGGCAATACACAGGCAAAGGGCACATCAATGGCGTGAACGGTTATATAGACAAGAGCCGTTTCATGGGCAAACATTCACTGCGTGAGATACGCTTCAGGCATCATTGACAGAAAAACGACAGACAAGTATCAACAAGTAAACATTAATCATTCAACAACATGGCAATCATAAAATGTCCAGAATGTGGACACCAAATCAGTGACAAGGCACCTGTGTGCCCAAGCTGTGGCGTGCAAATAGCGGGCCACATCATCAAATGCCCAAACTGTGGCGATGTGTATTTCAAGGATCAGCCGGCATGCCCCAACTGCCACTATGTTCCCCAACAGAACGTGCAGCCCAAGGCACCCGTGAACGAACCTCAAATGCACGAGCCCGCCCAGCAGGCCACTTCCGCCCCAGTGCAGCCTGCACCGCAACGACCAGTGACACCGCAAAGTACAGCTACACCGCAGCGACCGGTCACAGCTCAACGACCAACTACGCCCCAGCACACAACTACGCCACCCGTGCCTCCTGTCACAACACCAGGCAACACTACAGAAAAGCCCGGTGACGACAAGCCACAGCCCAAGAAGAGCAAGACCATGCTTATCGTTTCGCTTTGCATTGCCCTGCTGTTGTGCGGAGTGTTCCTCTATGCCTACAAAGATGCACAGACGGACAAGGAGAACGATGCCTATGAATTTGCCCTCAACAGTTCCGACTCTACCGTGCTCAAGGATTACCTCGACAAATATCCCGATGCTCCAGAAGACCACATCACCGCCATCACCGAACACCTCATGCAGTTGCGACAGGGTGACACAGAGTGGACCAATGCCCTGATGAGCAACTCCAAGTCTGCACTTCAAGCCTATCTTGACAGTCATCCCGACACGCCACACAAGAGCGAGATTATGCACAAGATAGACTCCATAGATTGGGCACAGGCTTCTGGCGAAAACACGCTCGATGCCCTGCAGGCCTACCTCTCTGACCATGCCAATGGTGACCATGTGGACGAGGCACAGGCAGCCATCAAGCAGCTCAAGACAAAGACAGTTACTCCCGAGGAGCAGATGCAGGCACAGGCCGTAATCCGCCAGTTCTTCCAAAGCATCAATGCCCACAGCGAGAGCAGTCTGCTCAACACGCTCAACGCCACACTCACCTCGTTCCTCGGAAGAAGCAATGCCACCTCACAAGATGCGGTAGACTTCATGAACAAGCAGTATAAAGAGAACGTAGCGTCCATCGTTTGGCGTTGCTCCGGTTTCAAGGTCAGCAAGCGCGAAGTGGGCGACGAACAGTATGAATACACCGTCAACTTCAACGCCGTGCAAGAAGTGAAACACTCCGACGAAACGCCTGAGAAGGTAAGCACCTACCGTTCAGTATTCAAGGTGTCGCCCGAAGGCCTCATATCTTCAGCCGACTTCACCAAGATTAGCAACGAATAAAAAGGTGACTTCCGGTACTGGGAGTGACAAACATCACAACATCTGTCCTATATAGATAAACAGACCGATGTTGCTGTACCGGACATCACTAAACATAAAATAACTACAAGTCCACAGAGAAAAAGAGCTATCGCCTATCCATTATGGCGATAGCTCTTTTTCTCTGTGGAATGTCTATTTTATATCCTCCGTCACTCTTCAGCCCGCAAGATGGGCAGTGAAATGTGGTAGCGAACTGCCAGCAGGCGAATGAAACAGACCACGAAAAACGACACGAAGGCACAGACACTCATGCCAAAGCCCAACACAATGAGCAGCCAATAGACCACTCCCCCAGCCACACATGCCATGGCATAGATTTCCTTCCGGAAGATGACCGGCTCGTTGTTGAGCAGCACGTCGCGTATCACACCACCTGCCGCACCCGTGATGCATCCCATGATGATGGCCACCCAGAAGGGGAAGCCGAAGGTAAGCGTCTTCTGCAAACCTGCCACTGTGAAGAGTGCAAGACCCAACGTGTCGAACAAGAACCAGGCATTGTCGAGCCGCTTCAAGCTCTTGGCAAAGACAATGACTACCACCTGTGCCAATGCCGTGCAGACGAGATAGAAGGGAGAGGTCATCCAAAAAGGCGTAGTGCCGAGCATCACGTCGCGGATGGTTCCGCCACCTATGGCTACAGCCACACCACACACAAATCCGCCAAACCAGTCAAAGTGCTTAGCAGCTGCATGTCTGATGCCCGATATGGCGAAAGCGAAGGTACCGAGAAACTCCAGGAGTTTCTGAAGTGTGGCGGCAAAGACAGGATCTGTATAGTGCATGGGGTATTAAGGATTGACTACATTCTGAGGAGTGCCCGCAAGGAAAGCACGCACATTATCGAAAGCCACACCGAGCAAACGCTGACGCGCCTCACGGCTTGCCCAAGCTATGTGGGGAGTGATATAGGCATTGGGAGCCTTGAACAGAGGATTGTCGGCAGCAGGCGGTTCCTGGCACATCACGTCAGCTCCGTAGGCACCTAATCTGCCGTCAGTCAAAGCCTCTACCACGTCGGCCTCATTGACGAGCGGACCACGCCCTGTGTTGATGAGTATGGCACCGGGCTTCATCTTGGCAAGCGACTGCTTATTGATAAGTTCGTTAGTCTGGGCAGTGAGCGGACAATGCAGGCTGAGAATGTCGCTCACGCCAAGCAGACCCTCAAAGGTGGTCTTCTGTATGCCGTAGGGAAGTTCTGCCGAATTCTTGCTTGTCATAGCGAATACATCCATGCCGAAAACACGTGCCATCTGGGCCACCTTCATTCCGATGTGCCCCAATCCTACAATGCCGAGTGTCTTGCCGGCGAGTTCCACGAGCGGTGTGTCCCAATAGCAGAAGTCGGGATTGCTGCTCCACCGTCCCTCACGGTTTAGCTGTGCATAATGGCCAATGCGGTTGGTAATGTTGAGTATCTGTGCAAAGGTCATCTGTACCACGCTATCAGTGCTGTAGGCAGGAATGTTGGTCACCACCACCCCATGCAGCTTGGCTGCCTCAAGATCGGCAATGTTATACCCCGTGGCGAGTATGCCGAGATATTTCAGATGCGGCAAACGTGCAAACACCTTTTCGGTGAAAGCCACTTTGTTGGTCAGTATAATGTCGGCATCCTTGGCACGTTCCTCCACCTCATTGGCGGCAGAACGAGGATAGACCGTGAGTGTGCCAAACTGCTTGAGCGGTTCCCATGACAAATCGCCGGGATTGGCGGCATAACCGTCTAAAATAACAATCTTCATGTGTTTCTTCTTTCTTTATTTGTATCTCTCTCCCCAACACTTCACCATCTGCTGATAGAGTTTCTCTTCAGAAGGTGAATGTTGTGGAGTCCATATTCTGTTGTCTTTCAATGTGTCGGGTAAATATTGCTGCACGACGAAGTGCCCCGGGTAGTCGTGCGAGTACTTGTAGCCATCATGATATCCCAGGTCAGCCATGAGCTTGGTAGGCGCATTACGCAGATGGAGCGGTACTGGTTGGTTGCCTGTCTGCCTTACCAAAGCGAGGGCCTTGTCCACGGCTAGATAGGCTGAATTGCTCTTCGGACTGGAAGCCAGATATACCGTTGCCTCTGCCAGCGGAATACGACCCTCGGGCCATCCTATCTTCATCACGGCGTCGAAGGCAGCATTAGCAAGAAGCAGCGCATTGGGATTGGCTAAGCCCACATCTTCAGAGGCACTGATTACAAGCCTTCGGGCTATGAACTGCGGGTCTTCTCCGCCTTCTATCATTCGTGCCAACCAATAGAGTGCCGCATCGGGATCGCTGCCGCGTATGCTCTTGATAAAGGCGGAGATGATGTCGTAGTGCATGTCGCCTCCCTTGTCGTAGGCCAGCGGATTCTGCTGCAGTCGGCTCACCACCAGTTCGTCGGTGACGACTACGTCATTGCTGTTGGCCGATTCCACCACCAGTTCCAATATGTTAAGCAGTTTGCGCGCGTCGCCTCCACTGTAGCGTATCATGGCGTCGGTCTCCTTCAGGGTGATGTTCATCTGCGAAAACATCGTGTCTTTCTCCACGGCCCGATGGAGCAATTCGAGCAAGTCGTCCTTCTCGAGCGGCTTGAGCACAAAAAGTTGGCAGCGCGAGAGCAACGGGCGGATTACCTCAAACGATGGGTTCTCCGTAGTAGCACCGATAAGGGTGACGATACCCTTCTCCACGGCACCGAGCAGTGAGTCCTGCTGGCTCTTGCTGAAGCGATGTATCTCGTCGATAAAAAGAATGGGGTTGCCCTGATTGAAGAAGCGGCTGTTCTTGGCCTTGTCAATAACTTCGCGCACGTCTTTCACGCCACTGGTCACGGCACTGAGCGTATAGAAAGGCACTTCCATCACCTGTGCCACAATCTGCGCAAGTGTGGTCTTGCCCACTCCCGGCGGCCCCCACAAGATAAACGAGGAGACGCGCCTGGCCTCAATCATCTTCCGGAGCACGGCGCCCTCACCTACAAGTTGTCTCTGCCCTATGTAATCGTCGAGCGTGCGAGGCCGCATCCGCTCTGCCAATGGTTCGCTCATAAATATCTGTTATCGTTTAATGGTCTGTCATTAACACTATGCAAAAGTAGGAATTATATGGGAGATAGACAAAATTTCTATATGAAAAACTTGTGAATAAGAGATAAAGTACTTACTTTTGCACTCATCAAGAACATCATGAAAACTATTCAATAAAGAAACAAAAACACATTATTAGTATTAGTATATGAAACAAGACAAGAAAGCACTCAGCCTCAAAACATTGACTAAAAGCAACGTCTGGGAAATCATGGAGAACGACGTGTTCCGTCTTTGGGAGGAAGCCCTCAAGGATGCCGACATGAAGGACAACATGCGTCACTATATAGACGTGATACGCTCGGCTTTCGACATGGAAGAGGTAAAAATAGACAAACCTGAAGTAATCAAGAAATACGAGGCCCGCGGTTACAAGGTGAGCAATCTGCGAATGAACAACGACGATGAGAAGTGGGCCATCAAGAAGAAACCCATCTCACGCGTTACCGACCTTACCTACGAAAACATACGCCACATATCGGCAGCCAAACTGCTGGAGGTCATCGACCGTAACTTCGGTGGAGGATGGGACAGCCTCTCACAGAGCATACAGGACATCATACAGAGCGGATTCGACATCAGCACAACCACACTGCCTGCAGACCGGTTGAAGAAGAAGGGCGGCATGTACGAGAAAAAAGTCGCCGACGGATTCGAGGTTCTCGAGATTCCCAAAGGCACATGGGTAGAAGCTATCTTTGCCAAAGAAAAGCCTGAAGAGGTAAAGCCCCAAAGCAACTACGACGAAGAACTTGACGACGAGAACAAGATGCGTAGCGAGGACGATGAAGACGAGGATCTGCCCGAGGTTGACGACAACTACAACGACGATGAGGATGAGGACGACTTCGACGACGACAAGCTCACCGAGGAAAGCTACCGCACCACCTTCGACGACGACCCGGAAAACCTGGGACTTGAAGCGGAAGATGTGGCTGACGAATATGACGAATAAACCATGACAGCGAACCATAGCATCAGACTCACTTTGGCTTTTGCGCTTGCCTTTGCCGCCTTACGCGCCTCCGCACAGGACGTGAAGACGGCATGGACAAGTATGCCACAAGACATGATTCCCTACCTGGACGCTTCAATGAAGCGCGAATTGGTGGATGCCGGCAACGGCAACACTGCCGTGAAGAATCTGCTGGGTGAAGAGTCTAGACTCGACACGCTCACCACTGACTTCATGCAGGTAAGGCTCAACCATGCCACCACTATGCAACTCAAGTTGCTACCTACAGCCAGCGGCAGACATGCGGTTTGCGTACTACGCACCGTGGCTGCGCCAGCAAGAGAGAGCGTGGCAAACATCTACGACGAACAGTGGAAACTGACGGGACAAGTAGACCTTCATGCCATTGCCAAAGGCATGATGCATAAGCCTGACACACTCAGTCGAGAAAAGTTTGAGGAACTGACGCGACAAGTAAACCTGACAATGCCTTACGCTCTCCTGTCGCCACGCGACAACAGTCTGAGCGTTAGTTTGTCAACGCCCCTGGTAGACAAGGATAAAAAAGAAGCTATCAGACAAACTATAACGCAAAGAAATCTTAAATGGAACGGCGTTACATTTAAATAAGGTTATAATATACTATAATCATATCATATATTTTTGCAATTATAAGAAAAAGAAGTAAATTTGCAATGTGTTTTTCATGGTATTAGATTATTAAGGTTAATTAGAAGATTGATTGTCGTGAGATAATCAATCTTTTTTTGTTTTTGTCTTAAATGTCATTTCTGCCATTCATCATCATTACATCAGGTGATTCAAATGATTCTGAAGAACGTTTTGTGCATTGATAACACCTTATATTTACTTCTAAACATGTCACCTGGCGCCGACCTGAGAGATGTTTCTCTGCCCCTTCCGCTACTATGGTGCATGTATCCACCGCGATGAGATATTCATTAGTGTGTCATTAGCAACCAATTAGTGTGCCGTTAGCAACCAATCAGTGTGCCGTTACTATATTATTAGTGTGCCTCTAAACCGTTTGAATATAAAAGTAAAACGATGGGAATAAAAAGGGAGTTGAATAAATCTCCTTCGAGTCACCTCCACCATAGCGGTACCCCACCGAATTTAACCGGCTTTTGCTAAATGTTGTCTAAGCAAGAAATGAGCTTCGAATCCCCAAAACAAGTTCCACAAAACGGGTTACGTGAACCTTAAATAAAGCTAATTTATTTGGCTCAACAAGCAAATAAAGTTATCTTTGCATATAAAACGATCTGCCATGAGCCAAAGCGACACCCCTAAAACGAGAGCAAGGGCAGCATTTGTTAAACAGACAATCTAAAGGATTTATGAATTTGAAAGTTAGGTTAGCAGTGATGAACTTCCTCGAATTTGCCGTTTGGGGAGCTTATCTTACCTCTATGGGCAATTATCTGGGCAAAGCCGGGATGGGTGCCGAAATTTCCTGGTTCTATGCCATTCAGGGTATCGTCTCCATTTTCATGCCCACACTGATGGGCATCGTGGCAGACAAGTGGATACAGCCCCAGCGCCTGTTGGGCGTCTGCCACCTCATTGCCGGCTTGTCTATGGTGGGACTCTTTGCCATGGGCCAGGCCTCTGCCACACCAGACGAGACCCTGTTCATAGGGCTCTACACCTTCAGTGTGGCATTCTATATGCCCACGCTCGCCCTGTCAAACACCACGGCATTCACCATTCTGAAAGACCATGGATTGGACACAGTGAAAGACTTTCCGCCTATTCGCGTGTTCGGCACAGTAGGTTTCATTGTCATGATGTGGTTCGTCAACTGCGCCACTTGGGACGGAAGTGCGTTTTCCTTCATGTTCGGCGAGAACGCCTACAAGTTCCAGTACACTCACTTCCAGTTCCTCATGTCGGGACTGATGAGCGTGGTGCTCTTCATTTACTGTTTCTCACTGCCCCACTGCCCCATTATCAAAAAAGATAACCAAACCATGGCTGAGCTGTGGGGACTCGATGCCTTCAAGCTCTTCAAGACTCGCGAGATGGCCATGTTCTTCATCTTCTCGTGTTTGCTCGGCATGTCGCTGCAAGTAACCAACGGTTATGCCACGCCCTTCATCACCAGTTTCAAGGGCGATCCCACCATGGTCAACACCTTTGCCGCCAACAATGCCACCCTGCTTGTGTCCATATCACAGGTCTCAGAGGCATTGTGCATCCTGCTCATACCCTTCTTCCTCAAACGCTATGGCATCAAGATTGTGATGCTCATCGCCATGTTTGCCTGGGTACTCCGCTTCGGGTTCTTCGGCGTGGGCAATCCCGCCTTCCCGGGTGTCATACTCTTCGTACTGTCGTGCATTGTCTACGGCGTGGCGTTCGACTTTTTCAACGTGTCGGGCGGACTGTTCGTTGACCAGAAGTGCGACATCAAGGTGAGAGCATCGGCTCAAGGATTGTTCATGCTCATGACCAACGGACTGGGTGCCACCATCGGCACATTGCTGGCAGGAGAAGTAATCAACCACTACTGTAGTTGGAGCGACGACGGATATCTACTGGGCAACTGGCAGGCCTGCTGGCTCATCTTCGCAGGTTACGCACTCGTGGTGGGCGTACTGTTTGCCCTCATGTTTAAAACCCGACACAGCGAAGCACACAAGGAGGCATAAGGCATGATGCGGTTGTATTATAGAGGACTGAGCGAGATTCGCGGAGCCGAACAGATAGGACTCATCGTGCTCACCGATGAAGTGCAGACACGACAGATTGTGGTGGTGTGCGACGAACACATCATCTTCCAGTTCAGACTGCGCATGCAAAAGGACACACCCTGCCACAGGCTGCTGCCCGAAGTACTCGCCCAAACACTCAAACGCGACTCGGAAAGTTCGTACAACCTGACCATCACCAGCCTGGAAAACGGAGTCTACAAGACTATGCTCGTCAACGAGAAAACTCAGGAGCGAACTGCAGTGAGAGCCGGCGACGGACTGCTCTTTGCCCATGTGGCAAACCTGCCCATCTATATCGACGAACTGCTCTTCACTAAGCAGAGCGTGCCCTTCAAGCCCAAGGCCACTGGACTCAGTCTTCCCATCAACGCCATATCGGAAGAAATGCTTCAGGATGCGCTCAAGACAGCTATCGAGCGCGAGGACTACGAGATGGCAGAGCACCTGAACCAGGAACTGAAACGAAGGAAACAAAAACAAGAATAGAATCTCAAGCAACATGAAAGAAGCCCGATACTTTTACGTGCCAGACGCAGCCAACGAAACCGAGCTGCCCGCAGACGAGGCCATGCATGCCCTGCGTGTGCTCCGACTGAAAAGTGCAGACGAGATGTTCCTTATGGATGGAACTGGCAACTTCTACCGAGCCGAGGTAACACTTGCCGCCACCAAACGCTGCATGTATGAAGTGAAGGAATGTCTGCCGCAACACAAAGCCTGGCACGGACACATACACCTTGCCATAGCCCCTACCAAGATGATGGACCGCATAGAGTGGATGCTCGAAAAGGCCACCGAAGTGGGATTCGACGAGGTGACTTTCCTCAGCTGCAAGTTCTCCGAACGCAAGACCCTGCGCACGGTGAGACTGGACAAAATCGTGACAGGAGCCGTGAAGCAAAGTCGGAAGCCGTGGAAGCCAGTTATCAACGGATTGACCACGTTCAAGGACTTTATCAAACAACCCATTCCTGGCAGAAAGTTCATATGCCACTGCTACGAGGAGATAGAGAAGAAAGACTTATTCACTGAAATACAGACCTACCCCGAAGGAGAACATGAGGACGACATAACCGTGCTCGTGGGACCTGAAGGTGACTTCTCCATCGACGAGGTGCAACTGGCACTGGACAACGGCTACGAATCGGCATCTCTCGGACAGGCTCGGCTGCGCACAGAGACTGCCGGGCTCTCGGCTGTAATGATGAGCCAATTGGCGCGAAGACTATAATTCATTAAACACAATGAAATACTTTTTTTACTCCTACCTGTTGACCGTGTGTCTGGCCCTTTGTTCCTGTTCGGGCAGCGACTACGTCAACGCTATTCCTGACGGAAGCACAGCCCTTATCAGCATAGACATGAAAAAGATGGCTGCCGACAACCCGAACGGTGGAAACATTCTCAAGAGTCTGCTGCAAACAGATAACGCGGAAGACTGTGGTATAGATCTGACCAGCAAGATTTATCTTTTTGAATCAGCAGAAGGCAATCTCGGACTTTGTGCCAAAGTGAACAGCGAAAGTGACTTGAAGAGTTGGTTGGACAAACTTGCACAAAAGTCTGTAGCACAAAAGACTACTGAGCGCAAGGGGTTCACCTTCACCACTATGAATGGCAGTTGGGTAGTAGGATTCTCTTCCAAGGCTCTGCTCGTCATGGGACCCGTAGTGGGTGCGGCACAGGCACAGATACAATTGCAGATGGCCCAGTATCTTGATGCCGATGAAGACCACGGAATCAAGGGAGCGCCAATATATGAAAAGATAGACTCCATGGAGAGCGGCATGGCCATGGTGGCACAGGTTCAGGCATTGCCAGAAAAGATGATGGCTCCCTTCACTATAGGAGCACCTAAAGACGCCGATGCCTCGCAGGTGCTCATAGCCGCAGAGATGGCTGTAAAGGGCGGATGCCTCAACATTGAGGGACAAACTTTCTCGTTCAACAAGCAAATCAACCAAGCACTTTCCGAAGCAGCCAAGGTGTATCGCCCCATCCAGGGCCGCTACACGGCAAGCATGCCTGCCAACGCTCTGATGGGTATGTTTGTCAACGTGGACGGACAGCAATACATCAAACTCCTACAGAGCAACAAGGGCATGCAGGCACTCCTCGCCGGCATCAACGCTGCTATAGACATGGACAACATTATCCGTAGTGTGAACGGCGACATGAGCATCGTCATACCCTCCTACTCCGACGACGACCTCCAACTCTCTATGGCTGCCCAGTTGGCCAACAAGGCATGGACGGAAGACGTGGACTACTGGAAACAGTCGTGTCCCAAAGGCGGGAAAATCAGCGACTGGCAGAAGGACGCCTGGACCTACTCTGACGGCAAGACTTCATTTTGTTTCGGCGTGACTGCCGACAACCAGTTCTACAGCGGCAACAGCCAGGAACGGGCACTCGCCTCTATCCAGAACGCAACGCAGCCTCTGCCACAGCAAGTAAGAAAGCTGATAGATGGCAAGAAAATGGCGATGATATTCAACCTGGCCGGACTCACTGGAGGCAAAGAGGAAGTGACTACGGTCACCTCACTGCTGAACCCGCTATTCGGTAACATCAAAGCAATTGTATACAGCATAAAATAGACAATGGAAAAGATTGTATTTCATTCCGTACTACCTGCCGTGTTCGCCCATCGTGACGACCTGCACTCGGAGATATGGAAACAAGAAGTGACGCTGGAAAAAGACCATCTCTATTTGGTAGAGGCCGACAGCGGCAAGGGCAAGTCCACTTTCTGCAGCTATGTGGTGGGCTACCGCAACGACTACACCGGACAGGTGATGTTCGATGATACAGACACCAAGACACTCAAGGTGAAAGACTGGACAGAAATGCGCAAGTTGCACATCAGCCATCTCTTTCAGGAACTGCGCCTCTTTCCAGAGCTCACTGCGATGGAAAACGTGGAAATAAAAAACAAACTCACCCACTTCAAGAGCCGCCAGCAAATAGACGAGTGGTTCGACATGCTCGGCATAGGCGACAAGAAAGATGCGCTCATCGGGCGAATGAGTTTCGGACAGCAACAGCGCGTAGCTATGATACGAGCACTTGTGCAGCCCTTCGACTTCATCCTCGCCGACGAACCCATCAGCCACCTCGACGACAAAAACTCACGCATCATGGCGGATATTATGACGGACGAGGCCAAAAGGCAAGGAGCTGGCGTGATTGTGACCAGCATAGGAAAACACATGGATTTAAACTATGAAAGGACTTTAAGACTATGAATTTGGTTTGGAAATTACTGCGTCAGCATATCAGCATACCACAGTTTGTGGGCTTCTTTTTCGCCAACCTCTTCGGTATGCTCATCGTGCTACTCGGCTTCCAGTTCTACAAAGACGTGCTGCCGGTGTTCACAGCCGGCGACAGTTTCATGAAAGCCGACTACCTCATCGTGAGCAAGCGCATAGGTACAGCCAGCACCATCAGCGGTCGCACCAACTCATTTACCAACAGTGAGATAGACGATCTTGCCAACCAAAAGTTTGTGAAGAAGGTGGGCAAGTTCACGTCAACCGAATACAAGGTAGACGCCACCATGGGCGTCAACGGACAGCAGGTGCTCAACTCGGAACTTTTCTTCGAGAGTGTGCCCGACGGATTTGTGGACGTGCCACTGCAAGACTGGAAATACACGATCAAGAGCAACGTGGTGCCCATCATTCTGCCGCGCACTTATATCAACATGTACAACTTCGGCTTTGCACAAAGCCATTCGCTCCCCAAAATCAGTGAAGGACTGATGGGCATGATAGACTTCCGCATTTTCATCCATGGAAATGGACATGAAGAAAAGGAATACAAGGGCAAGGTCATCGGCTTCTCCAACCGGCTGAACACCATCCTTGTGCCACAATCGTTCATGGACTGGAGCAACGGCTATTACGAACCCGACAAACAGAGCGACCCCACCCGACTCATCGTGGAGGTGGTGAACCCTGCCGACGAAAACATAACCAAGTATCTGGACAGCAAGGGATATGAGGTGGAAAGCGATAAACTCGATGCCGAGAAGACCACCTACTTCCTCAAGATGGTGGTGAGTCTGGTGATGGTCATCGGACTGGTCATTTCCATATTGAGTTTCTACATTCTCATGTTGAGCATCTACCTGCTGGTTCAGAAAAACAGTTCCAAACTTGAAAACCTGTTACTCATCGGCTATAGTCCCTCGCATGTGGCACGTCCCTACCAATTGCTTACGCTCGTGCTCAACGTTGCAGTGCTGATCATCGCCTGGCTCATCCTGTGGTTCGTGCGCGACTACTATATGAATGTCATCGAGACGCTCTTCCCGCAGATTGACGAGGGTTCGTTCCTTCCTGCCATTGTCGTGGGTCTGGTCCTCTTTGTGCTGGTGACCATTATCAACCAGGTGGCCATCAGAAGCAAGGTTATCAAGATTTGGTATAACAGGGAACTATAGTTCGCCCGTCAGCCCGGCAACAACAGAAATGTCTATCAGGATAAACGCCTGGCAACCGTAACAAGAATAAAGCAAGAGAACGAGCGACTTGATAAAATGAAAGGAAGTGGAATCGCACCGGCAAGGTTTGGTTCCGTTTCCTTTTTTATGTTTATGGTAAAGTAGTAAAAAACTTACTTGTTTCTCACAATCTTAATGGTCAACATCACCTGATGCTCAGGATGCGCTTCTGGGTCGAGCTTAGAGATGCGACACTCAAAGATATCTGACCATCCCATCTCCAGGAATCCGGCAATCCTTTCGTTCTCGTCTTGGGGAATATACCCAAGCATGAAATCTTCCGACTCATCGTCACCAAATGTTTTGCGATAGACCACTGCTACGGCATTGGCATCGAAGCGATTGTCAAGGTCGCGCACAAGAAGCAATTGGGTGCCTACGTGCAACTCGTCCCATACCTCGTCAACATCGTGATACTTACGACCAGCCAAATGGCAGTCCATGTAGTAAAGTTTTCTTGTCTTCATAACAGTAAGTTTCTTTAATCTACTGCAAAGATACAGTCAGTATGTCTCAAATTATGGGACATACACCAAAAAAACTTCAAATATCTTCCGCCACCCTGTCACTCGTAGCGTTTCAAGGCATCGTGAAGCATCTTCCGAACATGCTCTACAAGTGAAGGAGGCGACAAAACCTGCAGACTGCCACCATGGCTCAACAAATGGCGACAGAAATCATCGGTGGGACGAAGTCGAAGTTCGAAGTCTTCATAATCCTCTCCCCTTTCCACAGAACGCTGCGAGTGGTGAAGAGGCAAGTCGGCCAGATAGAACCGTTCCATGCCATAGGCGCGCACAACAATGCGCTCAACAGGCTGTTCCTCATCGAGCATCACACCCCACCAATCACCAAAGTATGCCTTGGCGTCAAAGTCGGCATCCATTTCAAACTTAACGTCAGTGAGTTGCACACTGAGCATCCGGTCGAAAGAAAATATGCCGAAATAATCGCGCAATGGATTACCAGCCGAGGCATCACGATGGAAATGGCCGAGCACATACCAGCGACGACTGAAAAGTTTGATGCAATAAGGTTCAAAGTCGCAGTGGCTTACCCTGTCGGTGCCATAGCGACGATAGGTGACAGCAATGCGCACCTTACGCTTCATAGCCGTAGTAACCGTCTTGAGATAATCGTGGCAGGCAATCGGCTCCAGCAAGATACGACTCTGAAGCGACAAGCTCTCGCTCAGTTGGTTGCTCACCGAAAGAGTAGACAACATCCAATTCTGGACGGAATCCTCCCTGAGCACTTCATCGTTGCCAATGAAGTACTTGAAACCCGCCGAACGGTCACAGTCGATGAAGATGCCGAAGATGTCTTCTATGGCATCCTTATGGCGATGAAAGGTGGAACGGGCAAGCTCTACACCGCCGCTCATGTCGGTTTCGAGCCACTTGCGCTGAATCTCGCCAAAGGTGATGCGGCGCGACTTCCTGATGGTATTGACCAACCAAATGTATTCCTTAAACTTGTCGGGCACTCTCATAGTTATATATATTAATAAGGTGGTAAAGACGATAATGGAAATTAGAATAAAGCAAAGGTAATGCTAAACGATGAGAATACAAAAGGAAAACAGTTTCTTTTTGTGAAATAAATTTCTTTTTTCATGAAACAAAGACAACATACAGAAAGATGCCGGGCACTAATTATCCTATTAGAAGAAGAAGTAGGACAACCAGAATTTCAGGTGTTATCTAATGTTACCATCAATATTATCACATGGAAAAACGGTACTCCAAGTTGCCACTCCATATTCGAAAACACAAGTCAGTCTGCCACTTATCTTGCTTAACTCTGCCACTTAACAGGCGCAACTTTGCTACTTAACAAGCGCAACTCTGCCACTTAACATGCACAACTCGGCCACTTAACAAGCGCAACTCGGCCACTTAACATGCACAACTCGGCTACTTACCATACACAACTCGGCTACTTACCATGCACAACTCGGCTACTTACCATGCACAACTCGGCTACTTACCATGCATAACTCAGCCACTTACCATGCATAACTCAGCCACTTACCATGCGTTAGTAACTGACTTGCAATTGGTCCAAGAGATTGGGCACTAATTGCCAAGGCCATGGGCAATCAGTGCCCAAACAGCGGAATTGATTGTGGGCACTCCACTTAAACATGGCAAAAGATAGATGGAGTGATAGATGTGATAGATGATATACTATCTATCACGCATCTATCACTCTATCTATCTTGCTTACAGACAGCTGAATAATGTCAGAAATCGAGAAAAGTGATAGATAGTGGTGAAAAAACAAAAACTTTTTCCTGCGCGTGCGCGCGCGTGAGAAGCAACCAGCGAACAAAGCGGCAAGAGGACAAAACCAATTAATAGCAGTTTTTTCATCAATTATTTGTATCAAACTAAACTTTGAAACCACACCTATCACTCCAAATCCCAAATGACAATAAATAGCTACAAACAGAGGATAAATCAATAGCAAATGAGCCACGAACAAGAAATAGTTGATAGAAGAATCAAATAAACTCCAAAATTTAACAATGTTGTAATAAATATCTGAAAAATTTTGCTTAATTTTGCAGCAAAATATTAAAGGGGAAGTGTTCGCTTCCCAAAATTCGTTTACAAACATTAAAAAGCTATGAGCAAAAGATTGTTTCTTTTCTTCGCCATGCTTGTCGCCATTTCGACAAGCATCATGGCGCAGGTGACCACATCAAGCATCAATGGTAAAGTCACGGCTGCCGGCGAAGAAATCATCGGAGCCACTGTTGTAGCCGTACACCAACCTTCCGGCACACGCTACAACGCCGTCACCAACGACAAGGGTCGCTATGCCATCTAAGGCATGCGCGTAGGCGGCCCCTACGAAGTGAAGATTTCCTACATCGGATACAAAGATGAGGTAATCAAGAACATCTACATCTCTTTGGGCGAACCGAGTGTGTTCAATGTGGACCTGAAAGAAGACTCACAACAGTTGGGCGAGGTGACTGTGACCGGCAAGGCAAAGGCCAACGGCATGGGTGCAGCACAGAACTTCTCGCGCAACCAAATCGAGAACACTCCTACCGTGACGCGCAACATCTATGATGTGGCTACCATGTCGCCACTGGTTACAAACAACAAGTTCGGTGGCATCACTATCGCAGGCACCAACAACCGCTACAATTCATTCCAGATTGACGGTATGGTGAGCAACGACGTGTTCGGACTCGCAGGTTCAGGTACCAACGGCGGACAGACCGGTACGAACCCTATCTCCATGGATGCCATACAGGAAATCCAAGTGGTAGCATCGCCTTTCGACGTGCGCCAGAGCGGATTCACCGGTGGAGCCATCAACGCCATCAGCAAGTCGGGTACCAATGAGTTCAAGGGTTCTGCCTTCGGTTACTACACCGATGAGAACATGTACGGACGTTGGAACCAGGTCCAGGACGTAAAGCAGAAACTCACAGAGGAAACGACAAAGACTGCCGGCTTCACATTCGGTGGTCCAATCATCAAGGACAAGCTTTTCTTCTTCACCTCGTTTGAATATAAGAAGAACAGCTACCCTTCTTCTTACTTCCCCTCAGACACCTACTTCCTCTCTCCTGAAGTGGCACAGCAGATTGCCAACCGCTACGAGAGCGTGACCGGCCACAAGGAAGCTTTCGCACAAAGCAACATCAACACACAGGGTATTTCTGTGCTCGGACGTTTAGACTGGAACATCAACAACAACAACAAACTCTCGTTCCGCTACCAGCTCAACGATTCCTACAAAGACGTTTACGGTTCAGGAAACTATACCTACTACTTCAACAACAGTACGTATAGAATGAACAACAAGACCAACTCGTTCGTGGCAGAGTTGAACTCACACATCAACAACAACCTCTACAACGAGCTTCGTGCCGGTGTAACCTTCGTGCGCGACAACCGCGAAGTGCCATACGCAGGCCCCAACATCTATATCAACACATCCAAGAAGGTGAACCTCGGCACAGAATACTCTTCAGGCGCCAACTCACTCGACCAGGACATCTGGACATTGGAAGACAACCTCTCCATCTATGCCGGCAACCACACCATCACTGTGGGTACACACAACGAAATCTACAAGATGAAGAATCTTTTCCTCCAGGCAGCCTACGGTGAGTATGTTTACTCTTCCATCGACAACTTCCTCAACGACAATGCTGGTTCATTTGTGTACAACTACACTGACAAGGAACTGACAGGAAGCACCCGTTGGGCTCCTACCTTCAAGGCTGGTCAGTTCGGAGTATATGTACAGGACAAGTGGGATGCATCCACACGCTTCCAGCTCACCTATGGTGCCCGTTTCGACATCCCTGTATACTTCAACCATCCTACAACTAACGAGACATTCAACAACAGCCAGTACTCTTATCCTGGCGGTCCTATCGTAGGCAACGCTCCCTACTCCAACGTGATGTTCTCACCCCGTATGGGCTTCCGCTGGTATGTCACTCCTGACCACCGCACCACACTGCGTGGCGGCGTAGGCATCTTCAACGGACGCGCTCCGTTCGTTTGGATTCAGAATGCATGGAACAACACAGGTGTTGAGCAGAAAGGTGTAACCATCTACAACACAGACCAGAACATCATCTCATTCAGCAAGTACGGCAACAACATTGACCAGCTCCTCGCAGACCACGCTGCAGGCGGAAAGGGTGCCAACCCAACCATCAACACAATAGACCGCCGCTTCAAGTTGCCACAGGTGTTACGTGCCAACCTCGCCCTTGAACAGATTCTGCCAGGCGACATCAAGATGACCGTTGAAGGACTCTACTCCAAGAACATCAACAACGTATGGTTCGAGAACCTCGCACTCCATGAGAAGGGCACTGTGTATGCAGTAAGTTCAGAATTCCCCAACTCGGGAACAACCTAATATAGATCAGACAACAAGCCTTTCAGCAAGATTATCAATATCTGCAACACCAACAAGGGCTATAGCTACTCTGCCAGCGTGAAATTGGAGAAGAGTTTCAACTGGGGTCTCGACCTCATGGCAAGCTATACCTTCGGACACTCTTACTCTGTAACCGACGGTACTTCATCAGTGGCTAACTCCAACTGGAGCTACAACTACAGCGTTGATCCCAACAAGCAGTATCTCTCGAACTCTCTGTTTGACAAGCCTCACCGCATCGTTGTCATGGCTTCATACAACTCCAAGCGCTACGGCAACCGTCGTTGGCAGACTCACGTGGGCTTGACCTACAACGGATTCAGCGGCCAGCGCTACAGCCTTACCATGGCCGACAAGTCTTCCGCTTCGTTCAACGGCGAATATGCCAAGGGCAACAACCTCCTGTATATTCCTACAGACCAGGAACTTGCCAAGATGACATTCATGACTTCCGACGGCAAGAACATTGACCAGACTGGCGAACAGGCTGCCCAGTTCAAGGCTTGGATTGAGGGCGACAGCTATGCCAAGAATCACCGTGGACAGTATGCCGACCGCAACTCTAACCTCGCCAACTGGGAGAACCATTTCGACCTGCACTTGGCTCAAGACTTCTACTATCTCCGTGAGAAGGGCAGCAAGATTGAGTTGACATTCGACATTATCAACGTGGCCAACATGATCAACAAGAAGTGGGGTACCACCTATTCAAGTGCCTACAACACAGACATTCTAACTGTTGTTGACACCAAGAAAGACAGCGAGGGCAACATGTATGCCCGCTACCTCTTCTCTGGCAACAAGGTTGACAAAAGCGACGTGTCAAGCCGTTGGCATGCACAGCTCGGTCTCCGCGTGACATTCTAACAGATATCTCATCAAGACAATAAGGAGTTGAAGGGATGCCCAAGGGCTCTTCTTTCAACTCCTTTTCTTTTACTTACATACAACAGCAACATGATTATCGATTTCAACAACATCAAGGAACAGGCGTTGCAGAACTTCAAGGGTGGCAACGGAGAACTGGACACACGCAACTATGTGGACGACAAGTGCAAGATTATGTTGAGCCACCTCAAGCCGGGTGCCAACAGCGGCTACCACAAACACGAGGGCAACTGCGAGATTGTCTACATCATCAGCGGACAGGGCTACTTCAACTACGACGGCAACACCGAGCGCGTGAAGGCCGGCGACACACACTACTGCCCCATCAACCACAGTCACGCCATGTATAATGATGGCACAGAGGACCTTGTCTACCTTGCCATCGTTCCCGAACACCATTAAGCAAGAAAACGACAGGAGCTGGAAGGCCATGAATAAAAACGAGCAAGCGCCAACACGCCTGGAAGAATACAATAGTTAATGTCTCGCCAGCTCTATATACGTCCATAAACGCCGATTCCCGAATCCGTTGACAGAAACCCGTCTCGGATTCGGGGATTTATTACTAATGATTAAAAACAAATTACTATTTCATAACTTCACGCTCCGCTTGGCAGGTTTGCTTTCGTTGCTCATACGGTCAAGCGAGGTCACCACATAGGTATAGCGGTTATCCCCCTTGTCGTATGGAAGTTTAAGGAATGTGTCGGAAGTAATCTTCACTATCTTAGACGCATCCTCCAAATCAGTCTTTTCACCTTTGGCAAAGCGGTAAACCACATACTTCACTGCCTCGTCGTTCCACTTGTCCCCCTTGGGCTTACCCCAAAAAAGCATATATCCGTCCGAAGTCCACACGGCCTTCACAGCCTTGGGCTTCTTGGGTTGCTTGTGGTCAATGAACGGCATGAGAGGCTGCAGTGCCGGATAACGCCAATAGTTTGTACGGAGCACGGTGCCGTAGTTGCCCACATTGTCGGTCACGGCCTTGGCATACCAGAGCACGGTGCCCTGCACATTAGGCATCTGCTGATGGAGGCGGAACTTGGCAGGCATCTGGTTGATGTTTTGATTGGCCAAGTCGGCAAACTTCACCGTGCGCTCCACATCCTCGCCTATGTAGAGAGGACGCTTGCCCGCATAGCGGTTCCACCATTCTATAAGCGTCTTGTAGTCGGCTGCCTTGTGACCTATCTGCCAGTAAAGTTGCGGCACACAATAATCTATCCAGCCGTTGTTCACCCACAAGAGAACATCAGCATAGAGGTCTTCATAGTTTTGAGTGCCTCGCGTATCACTGCCAATAGGTGCGGCCTGCGTCTTGTTGCGGTAAATGCCGAAGGGAGATATGCCGAACTTCACCCAAGGCTTGATGGCATGAATGGAGTCGCTCACCTGCTTGATGAACAGGTTCACATTGTAGCGGCGCCAGTCGCCGCGGTCGGCAATGCCATTGCTGGCAGCCTGGTATTCACGGTCGTCGGGAATGGCAAGACCCGGTACCGGATAAGGATAAAAGTAGTCATCCATGTGTATACCATCCACGTCATACCGGCGCACGATGTCGTCCACCACCTTACATATATAGTTGCGGTTAGCGGCAATGCCGGGATTGAGGATAAACAGGCCGTCATAGGAGAACACACGTTCTGGGTGAGTGATGGCTATGTGGTTGGAAGCCAGATTCACCGTGTTCTTGGTCTTGGCCCGATAAGGGTTGAGCCAGGCATGCAGTTCCATGCCTCGTTTGTGGCACTCGTCTATCATCCACTTGAGCGGATCCCAGTAAGGCGAGGGTGCCTTTCCCTGTTCACCTGTAAGGAAACGGCTCCAGGGTTCATAACGGCTGGAGTAGAGAGCATCACACTCTGCCCTCACCTGAAATATGATGGCGTTCACGCCGTCTCGTTGCAGTTCATCAAGCTGACTGCTCAGTATTCGCTGCATCTGTTGTGTAGACATTCCCATGAACTGCCCGTTGACACACTGAATCCACGCACCGCGGAATTCACGTTTAGGAGTTTGGGCAAAGCTATTCATACCCGCCATCAGGAAGATGGCAAGGAGTAGTAAGGTTGTTCTCAGGTTCTTCATTTCTTTCTTTGCATTTTCCTGAAAGCCGAGCGGTTGAAGTCTTCTTCGGCCTTAATGATTTCGTATAGTTTGCATGCCGACACCACCTTGAGGAACTTGGCGTCGTACTCTTGCTGGAGCCGCTTGATTTCGAGTTCGCTGCGGTCGCGTTCCTTGATGGCTTTAAGACAATCTTTCTCCGTCATGGGACGCGAGTGCATGGCATGTCCTGCCTTACGGAAATATACGCGTTGCTTTTCCTTCAGTTCGTCAAAAAGCACGAAAAACTTGTTGGCTTCCGTCTGGGTAAGACCGGCACGTGCTGTGATGTATTGCCTGAGAGCGCTCTTGTATTGTTTGGGATTGAAATTGGTGTCCGGGTCAGCACTTGCCGCAAGCGTGCACAAAGCCACGACCAGGAATAGGAATAATCTCTTCATCGTTTGTATGTTTATCAGGGGTTAGTCGTTACTGGCAAGATACCTCACGATGTCGTCGTCGTCGAGCATCATGTAGTCTGCCATCTCTTCCATCTGCTTGTCGTGCACCTTGACGTCGTGCGATGAGGCCACGTGCACATCGGGTACCTGGTCGTAATGGTGGAGAAATGCGTTCACACCAAATATCAGGCCACACACACTGGCTACCGCACAGAGCAGTAGTCTGTAGCGGTGCCATCCGAGCAAGGTGGAACCCTGTTCGCGTTCGGGCAGCACATTCATCATCCGCTCATTGAAAGCCTTGAAGTAGCCTTCCGGCACACGGAACGGATTGGCTTTACCTAATGACTGTATCAGTTTTATATCGTTGTCCATCATTGTTGTTGGTTTGCTTTTTCTCATTGTTTCATTCCTATGACGAGCGAGCGGAAGAAAGGTTTAAAACGTGGCACCCTTTCGCTTCATATATTCCGTTATTTTCTTCACGGCTATATGATAGGAGGCTTTGAGAGCGCCCTCGGAAGTGGAGAGCACTTCACTCATGTCGGCATATTTCATCTCGTCGTAATAGCGCATGGTGAACACGGCTCGCTGGACTTCCGGCAGACTGGCCACGGCTTGCTGCAGGAGTGCCTGCATTCGGTCGCCATCGAAATATTCATCGGCAAGAAGCGTTGCCGCCACGCCTTCACCTTCGTCTGCCGACACCATGAGTGAGTTGCGTTCACGTCGCAGACTGTCGATAGCTTCATTGACAGCTATGCGGTAAAGCCAACTGTAGGGTTGCGCCTGTCCGCGGAAGTCGTCAAGGCGGTCCCATGCCTTGAGAAATGTATTCTGCAAAGCGTCATTGGCATTGTCGTGAGTGAGGACAATGCGGCGCACCACCCAATATAGTCTTTCGCTATACTGGGCCACCATCTCGCCAAAGGCCTCGCGCTGCGTGGCGGGGTCGGCAAGTCGCTGCGAGAGAGTGCGTGTGCTGTCTGGAACCATCACTTCATGAATTGTTTGAGGTCTTGCAGGATAACCCTGTCATAACCATAGAGGTCTGAATATTGTGCCCACTGTCCGGACGTAACGGGATAGTAAGTGAAATAGCTTATATAGAGAGGTATCTGCGGACTGACGGCAATGCTTCTGACAAGTTTGGTGCGGTCAAGCTTTTCGCCGGCGGCTTCCGTTCCGTCTGCCTCACCTTCTGCCTTGCGCTGCCTGCCTCGCCCCAACTCACTGACATCGGCCGAGACGGAATAGGCAATCTTCTCATACATGCCTTCCTTGTCGTCGCCCAAGAGAAAACGTGCCAGGTCGAGCGGACGCTCCACACGTACGCAGCCGTGTGACACGTCACGGGAACGCTGGTCGAACACGCCCCGTGAAGAGGTGTCGTGAAGGAATACGGCGAAGTTGTTGTCGAAGCGGAAGATGATGCGTCCCAAGGCATTGCCCTCGCCACCTTCCTGTGTCACGCTGAGAGCACCACTGCGGAACAGCTCTGCCGTGCAGAGTGCAGGGTCAATGGTCTTGCCCGTGGAACGCTCGCGCACAAAATAGCGCCGGCTCTGAAACCACGCTGCATCGCCGGCATGACGCGCCACGTCCTTACGGATGATGCTCTGCGGAATGACCCACTGCGGATTGATGTCCATGCGTTTGAAAAAGCTGTTGAGCATCGGTGTCTTGGTCTTCTGCGATCCGCATCCTATCTTCATGCTCTCAACCCGGTCGCCGTCATAGAGAAAGAGATGCTGGGCAGGAATGTTGACGAGCACGTATTTAGAGTGACGGTCGGGACTGTCGGCCATACGCCACCGGGCTTTTTCCAGGTTGCAAATAATGAGTTTCTTCTCTGCCACTGTGTGCGAACCACTGTTGAGTTGTGCCAGGAGCGCCTTGTAGAGCTTGCCTTGCGGTTGCACTTGGACGAGGAAAAGAGCCAAGCTGTCGGTGCGGACCACATGGAAAGCCTTGGCAAAGAAGGCCTTGCCCGGACGGTCTATCTTCACGTCGAAAAGGGTGCGATAGGTGACGGGCGACAGGGTGTCTTCAGGATCGCGCACGTCAAGACGGTTAAGCAGATATTTGGGGTTGACATAGCCGAACCTCTCGCCTACCACAAAACGAAGGTATGCCTTGGTGAGGTTATACTCCAGACGGGCATAGACGCGGTTTATCGTGTTGATGGAGTCGAACGCAAAGGTGCGTGCCCTTTCCAAGTCAGCCTCTATCTGCTGCAGACGGAAGGCTCTACGGCTGAATCCAATGGAATCTACCCTTTGCAGATGCTGCCAAAGCATGGCAGCGTTGGGATTCACGCCATGACGGTCTATCCAGAGTGGTGTGCCCTGGTTGAGATAATAGCTGCGGGTGCGATAGTCGGCAAGCGAGGAGTCGCGGTCGGCATAGATGAGTTTGCCTATCTGCTCTTCCAATCGAGAAGAATGAAGCACAAACGTCTTCTCCCTCAACTGGCTGTAGTCATCGAGCGACAGGTTCTTGTTGGGGTTGTCCACATGTTCCTTGCAGGAGGCAACAGCCAGGCATGCAAGCAACAGAATGAAGAAGCTTCTGAATGTAGGGTGCAACACGCCCTCCGGTTAATTGATAGAGAGTTTACGGGTCACATCGCCTATTTTAACAAGGTAGATGCCCTTGCTGAGGAAACTCAAGTCGCAATGGAAGTCGGCGCTGTCCACACGCATGGCCTTGACACACTTGCCAGAAAGATCATAGATGTAGAGCACCTTGCCGGCAGCTCCCGACACGCGCACGTTGTTGCGTCCCGAAACAACGATGATGTTGCTTTGGTTTACATCAATCAGTTCGATGGATGCAGATGCCTCTGCTGCTTGGGGACAACCCAAAAGAAGGGCTGATGAGATGAGGGTTATGGAGAGTAAAGTTTTTATCATTCTACGCGTAAATTGATTGTACTTTGCAAATATACATAATTTCTATGGTAATGCAGTGCGGGAAGCCCCTATTCTTAACATTATTTAAATACGCGAAGTCTCATAATCACCCAAACCTTCGAAAGTCGGGTGTGAGCAAGCGAAACTTAATAGAAGAAAGACTTGATGCAATGCCCTCACCTACCTTAAAATCATTACAATGCCACTAACACATTATTGGCCTGTCACTAACGCACCGTAAGTCTGCCACTAACACATTTTCACTAACGCGATAGCAATTGACCGCCGTAGTAAGAAATGGCTGTGGACATTCTGCTAACGGAATGAGGGCTTGCCTGCGTTTGTCAGCGCATAAGACTCGAGAATCTCAAGGCCCTTAGGGGTGCATATACCGCGAAAGAAAGTCATGATCATGTTACTGAATATTTCGGAAAGCGAATACTCAGAGAACATGTTCGATTCCATGGTACCCTTAATACCTATTTCACTTACACGCGTCACAATATCATAGTTCACATCGTCACGAAAGTAGCCCTCCTCAATGCCGCGAAGGAAGAACCGACGGGCATTTTCCTTGTTGTGAGCCTCCTCTTTCACAAAGAAATCCTGCACCATGGGATACCGCTTCAAGTCAGCAAAGAAGTCTGGACAGGCCTTGCCAAACTCTTCCACATGATTGCGATAGAACAATAGGAGCACATCCATCACCGTAGGATGCTGCTGCTCCACATAGGTAGCCAGTTCCTGCCTGTAGGCTTCGTGTTCACGAACAATGCCTTCATAGAGGAGCACCTCCTTATTTTCATATATTTCATAGAGGGTGCGTTTAGACACGGAGAGCGCAGTAGCTATGTCGTCCATTTTCACCTGTCGTATGCCACGACGGCGAAACAAGTCCATCGCCAAGTCCATAATTCGACGGCGCAGTTCCTTACGATATGCCGTAGTTTCCACGTTTTTCTGCATGATTGTTATATTTTGCTGCAAAATTACGATTTTTTATCTGAAAAACCTATCCCTGTTCTACAGTTTTTTGTAACTTTGCCCACAGAAAGCATAAGAAGTAATCATTCAAACAATCAAGCATTATGGTAAAAATCACCAAAGAGGCAGCACTCGAATACCACGAGAACATACGCCCCGGCAAGATTGAAGTCAAGCCGACAAAACCTTACCGCACACAAACAGACCTGAGCCTGGCCTACTCACCAGGTGTGGCTTATCCCTGTCTGGAAATACAAAACGATCCTGACAGCGTATACAAATATACAGACAAGGGCAACCTCGTCGCCGTAATCAGCAACGGCACAGCCGTACTCGGACTGGGAGACATTGGCGCCATGAGCGGCAAGCCTGTCATGGAAGGCAAAGGCCTGCTCTTCAAGATATACGGGGGCATTGATGTGTTCGACATTGAAGTGGCCGAAAAAGACCCGGAGAAGTTCTGCGAAGCCGTGGAGAAAATAGCTCCCACCTTCGGCGGCATCAACCTGGAAGACATCAAGGCACCTGAATGTTTCTATATTGAAGAACGACTGAAAAAGACTCTCGACATCCCCGTGATGCACGACGACCAGCACGGCACTGCCATCATCTCGGCTGCCGGACTCAAGAATGCACTCGAAGTGGCAGGCAAGAACATCGAAGACGTGAAGATAGTAGTCAACGGTGCCGGCGCTGCCGCCATCAGCTGCACCAAGCTCTACGTGGCTTTGGGTGCCAAGGTTGAGAACATCGTTATGCTCGACTCAAAGGGTGTCATCACCTCAGACCGCACCAACCTCACTCCGCAGAAAAAGCTCTTCGCCACAGACCGTCGCGATGTGCACACGCTCGAGGAGGCCATCAAGGGTGCCGACGTGTTCGTGGGTCTGTCAAAGGGCAACGTGCTCACTCAAGACATGATTCGCTCCATGGCTGACAGTCCTATAGTGTTTGCCTTGGCCAACCCTGTACCTGAGATTTCGTACGAAGATGCTATGGCGAGCCGTCCAGACGTGCTCATGTCTACCGGACGCAGCGACTACCCCAACCAAATCAACAACGTCATCGGTTTCCCCTACATATTCCGCGGCGCTCTCGACGTGCATGCACGCGCCATCAATGAGGAAATGAAGATGGCTGCCGTACGTGCCATTGCCGACCTGGCCAAGCAGCCAGTGCCCGATGTGGTGAACGACGTGTACCACGTGAGCGATCTCTCGTTTGGTCCCAAATACTTCATCCCCAAGCCTGTTGACCCACGCCTCATCACTGAGGTATCGGCAGCCGTGGCCAAGGCAGCCATCGAGAGTGGCGTGGCCCGCCGGGAAATTACCGACTGGGAAGCTTACAAGAAGAACCTGCGCCAGATGCTCGGACAGGAAACCAAACTCACCCGCAAACTCCACGACACTGCCCGCCTGCACCCACAGCGCGTGGTGTTTGCCGAAGGCGGACACCCAACCATGATGAAGGCTGCCGTACAAGCCAAGACAGAGGGCATCTGCTCTCCTATCCTTTTGGGCAACCCCGACCGGTTGAACCGCCTTGCACAGCGCTTGAAACTTAACCTCGACGGCATTGAGATAGTAGACATGAGAGCCGACCAGGAGCAGGGCCGACGCGCCACCTACGCCAAGCACCTCGCCAAGAAGCGTGCCCGCATGGGCTACACCTTCGAGGAGGCTTACGACAAGATGTACGAACGCAACTACTTCGGTATGATGATGGTGGAGTTTGGCGATGCCGACGCATTCATCACTGGCCTCTACACCAAATACTCCAACACCATCAAGGTGGCTAAAGAGGTGATTGGCATACAGCCCGGATTCAACCACTTTGCCACCATGCACATCCTCAACACCAAGAAGGGCACCTTCTATATTGCCGACACGCTCATCAACCGTCACCCAGACGAGAACGTACTTATCGACATAGCCCGCCTCTCGGCACAGACCGTGGAGTTCTTCAACGAGAAGCCAGTCATCTCCATGATTAGCTACTCCAACTTCGGCACCGACGAAAAGGGAAGCCCAGTGGCTGTCCACAACGCCGTGGCAGAGATGCAGAAGCGTTATCCCGACCTGGCCATCGACGGCGAGATGCAGGTGAACTTCGCGCTCAACAAGGAACTGCGCGACGACAAGTTCCCCTTCACACGCCTCAAAGGGCTTGACGTCAACACGCTCGTATTCCCCAACATGAGCAGCGCCAACGGCAGCTACAAACTCTTGCAGGCTCTTGATTCGGATGCAGAAATCATCGGCCCCATCCAGATGGGTCTGAATAAAGCCATCCACTTCACTGATTTCGAGAGTTCCGTGAGTGATGTGGTGAACATCACTGCCGTGGCCGTCATTGACGCCTACGTGGAGAAAATCAAGAACGAAAACAAATAAACAAACATCATCGAGAAGACGAGTGGACGGGTAAACGGACGCTAAACGGCAAGCCTCTTGCCTGCGTTCTGTTTGCCCGTCTATTTGCTGAAACACATACAGGCACGGCAGGCCCAAGCACTCGCCAACTCACTGATAACCAACCATTAAAACATTCAACCATGAAGAAATTCTTATCCCTAACCATGTTGGCCTTGCTTTCAGCCTCGGCCATGGCACAGAAGACACTCACCGTGAGCGTGAAGAATCCGTCAGCCGCCAAAGAGTCGGCACCAGTAGTGGTGCAACTCAAGGACTGCGGATTCGCAGTGAAGTCGGCCCTGGTCAAGGAAGGAGACACAGAGGTGCCTTGCCAACTTGATGACCTCGACAAAGACGGCACCAACGACGAGCTCTGCTTTGTAACGCCCATCGGCAAAAAAGCAGAGAAGACATTCACCGTCACCCTCTTCCCCACCGGTAAGCCACGCGCTTATACGCCACGCGTATTCAACGAGATGCTGTTGCCCAACAAGAAGGTGAAGGAGAAAAACAAACAGGACATCTACATTTCCTGTCTTACCTACGACCATGGAGGTCCTTCCTACAGCGTACAGCACCACCATGGAGTGGCTTTTGAGAGTGAGCTCACCTGCTTTCGCATATATTTCGATGCCCGACAGAGCATCGACCTCTACGGCAAACGCCACAAGCGACTGGAACTCAAGGAAACGCAGTTCTATCCCAGCAAGGAACAGCTGGCACAGGGCTACGGAGACGATGTGCTGTGGGCAGGCAACACTTTTGCCCTTGGTGCCTTCCGGGGATGGGACGGCAAACAGCAACAACCACTCGAAAAGGTGGAACACCGTACGCAACGCATCATCTCCAACGGTCCGGTACGCTCAGTAGTTGAAGTGCTCGATGACCAATGGGAAGCAGATCCGACAAAGGAACCTATTGACTTGAAACTGCGCTACACCATCTGGGCTGGTCACCGCGATGTGGATGTGGATGCCTTCTTCCGCCAGAATGTAAACGGATATAAGTTCTCCACAGGTACCATCCGCGTGAAAGGCTCCATAGAATTCAACGACCACAAGGGACTGCGCGGCTGCTGGGGAAGCGACTGGGCTGTGGCTGCCAAGGACTCGGCAGGACATCAGCGCGAGACAGTCGGCTTGGGCGTATATATTCCCAAGCCTTACATGCTCAAGGAAATTCCCACTACCGACGACGAACTGCCTTTCGTCATCGGCACCACAGGCAATCATCTCCGCTACCACATCACCTTCTGCAGCGACAAGGAAGACTTTGGCTACCACAGCGCCAAGGAATGGTTTGACGCTATGAAGGAATGGCGCAAGGAGATTGACGCTCCTGTCATCGTAAGCGTGAAGTGACAAGCCACAACATAGTACATAAAAAGCGGATTGACAATAAGTTATCGTCAATCCGCTTTTTTGCTTTTTCTCCAATTAATCAGAGCCGCCTATTCACTTTGCCCTGCACACTCTGATACCCGTCTGCGAGCGTTGTCCTTGCATATATCTGTGCAGAGTCATTGACTCTTCCACCACCTTATGGCGCAGATAGGAAGCATTGAGCAGGTGTAATCCATCTTGATGCCAAACGGCAATGCCTATGTGCGACGTGTCAAGTCCCTGTTTAGAAGTGAGAATAACAAGGATGTCACCATCATGAATGGTCTGGCGAAACAGACGGGTGTTGGCTATCGTTGCCTTGGGAATATAGCGATAGCTCTTCCCCGAGATCGACTGCTCCATCCGGCGGATACCTGCCACCCATTCAGGATGCGCCGCCAGCTGAGGATAGTCCTTCGTGTGCGTGGTCATCCAGTTGACTTTCAGATGCTTTACGGCAGTGAATGGAGGATTGGGCGACTGGATATCTTCAACAATGCCCATCTTCTGATTATTGTTGATCCATACCGTGAAATAATGCTGGCGGTTGGTATACGCCATTTTGCCATCCAGATAGCGTATGCGGCGCAACTCGGTAAGGAAGTCTGTAAAGCCGTAGGCCTCATGCCTCATGCACTGGTCGAGAGCGAGCACGGTTTCCACAAACGTGGTACAGTCGAGTTCACGCGTGTTGACCACCAGGTGTTCGTCGAGTTCACGGTCGAGCGTCTTTGCCACGTAGGGCACGTGCAAGAACTTCCTGCCGAAGTGTACCATCCAGTTAGTAGACGCTGGCATTTGTCGTGCCTCGGCAAGTAACCGCACGATGCAGTCACTGTCTTTCTTTTCATAGCGTGCCTCCTCCAGCAGAAGAGAGCGGACTTTGTCTCCTTGAGTTGTGGAAGGCAAGGAAGAAACAGCCCTGTTCACTTGCCTGTCTGCCATAGTAGTTGTGTCCACACGTGCCGAATCGGCAACGGCCTGCGCCTTATCAGCCCCCTTGTTCCCTTTGGCACAGGCCAAAACAAGAGGCAGAGAAACCAACAATCCGAATTGTGCTAATCTTTTCATATACGTTTGTAGTGATTATTATCTTTTCCCATGGTCACGTCGGGCGAAGTTCCAGCCAAAGTAGATATTAAGAGAACCAAACATGTTAGTGGCCGAAAACTGTGACTTATGATAATTGTAAGCATGCACGATGGCACTTGCGCCTGCATACCACCGGGTGTTGTTCCACACCACGCCGAACCGTCCCACTCCATCGAGATTGAAGTTCTTGAAGTTAAAGTCGCGAAGTGAGAATTGGCCAGTCCGCCCCACATCACCTGAAGAGCTCTTGTATCCCAAGGCTACCGATAGCGAAGCGGCAAGGAGCCAGTTATGGGCAAACACCCAGTTGTAGGCATAACCTCCTGATATGGAATAGTCCACGTATTTCACGCGGTTGAACTTCAAGCCGTCGTCCAGTTCGAAATCTTGTTCTCCAAGCCTTCCCGCCAACACATCCTCAAGGTTCTCATAGTCGAGTTTCAGCGACTGGTGTGTGTAGCCAATGCCGAGAAGAGCCGAGCCGCAACTCTTCCGCTGACAAGTGCTTTGGCTGAAAGCGGCTGGATAAGAGAAGCGTTTGTGGTTGAAAATGTAGTAGAGGTTGAAGCCCTTGATGCTGGCGCTCAGTCCGGAAAAGGGCAGACTGTGGAGCGTATGCCAAGAGTCGTCATCATTGAGTGTGATGCTCTTGATGCGATAGTTGTTACCCGTCTCGCGCCAGAAGAGGTCGATACCTATGGTGGAACTGTAAAGACTGAGGTCGAACTCCTTCTTGGCCGTTTGGTTTTCCTTATGGTGAAGAGCACGAAGGTCTACCGTATAACCGAGAAAGAGCCATCTCCAACCGAAATAAGGACCGAGTTTGACACCGAAATCCGGGGCAAAGATAATTTCCTGTCCATTCTTACTGCGCAGCGAATACATCTCGTAAGTGGTGGTCTGCTGGAGCATGAGCGTATAGTTGTAAAGCTGCGGCTCGATATAGGTAGTGTCCATGGCATTGAATGCCTTGACAATGGCATATAACCCCTTGCCTATCCCATGCCAAAAACCACCTTTCCGACTTTTCGTTTCTGCGCCAAGACGTTCAACACCGGCGCTATCAACCAATGATGTAGTCTGCTGAATAACAGAGTCTTGCCTGACAGATGGAGAAGTATAGATGCAACTTTGCACGCGGGTATCCGATTCTCCCAAAGAACAATCCTGTGCACTTGTCTCAACCAAGACAAGAACACATAATAATAAAGAAACAATGAATCGGATTCTCATGTTGACAGATAAATGTATGTAGTGGTGAGGCGGTCGTTAGAACTTACCCAATATACGGTCCATTACCCAGTTGACAGGTGTGGCGGAAACAGCCGTGCAGTCGCACGTGCCTATTCCCTGCAAATGCTCAATGACACTACGGATGATGGGCAGCTGCACGTACGACGGGTTGGGCACTTCTATATAGCGGGACCCCTCACTGGTATAGAGGTGTATGGGGTTGTAGGTATAGACAGAGAAGTTGACCATCCCCTGGTCGCCCACCACCTCTATGCGGTCGTCACGCGAAGACTGGTGCCCCACAAAACACCACGATGCAGAACCGGGAAGTCCGTTCTCAAAACGGAAACAAGCACTCACATTGTCTTCCATCTTGTACACTCCTTCACGGTTGGCGCAGATACCATTGGCCTCAACAATGACGCCAAAGATATACTGTATGAGGTCAAGCTGGTGAGGAGCGAGGTCGAAGAAATAGCCCTCGCCGTCGCCTTCGGCCTGCAGTCGCCACGGCATGTCCGAATGAGCCTTGCTGTCGAGGTCGCGTGGCGGGCAAGAAAACCGCAGCTGCACGTTCATCACCTTGCCTATCTGTCCCGAATCTACAATTTCCTTCACCTTCTGGAAGTATGGCAGATAGCGCCGGTAGTACGCCACAAAGCACGGCACTCCAGTCTGCTCGCTCACCCGATTGATGCGGATGCAGTCGTCATAGGAGGCGGCAAGCGGTTTTTCCACATAGACCGGTTTGCCTGCCTTCATGGCCATAATGGCATAGGTGGCGTGTGTGGATGGCGGAGAAGCCACATAGACGGCATTGATGTCGGGGTCGTCAATGAGCTCCTGGGCATCTGTATACCATTTGGCTATGTGGTTGCGTTCGGCATAAGAACGGGCATTATGCTCGTTGCGGCTCATCACAGCCACCACATGGGAACCTTCCACCTCGTCGAAGGCAGGTCCGCTCTTGCGTTCGGTCACTTCACCGCAACCGATAATTCCCCAAAGTATTCTTTTTCTTGGCATGTTTTAGTTTCTATTCTTGAAGGGTTAACCCAACTCACTGAGTTCAAGCCACCTCATCTCCTTCTCGTCGAGTTCGTCCTTGAGTTGGGGCAGCCTGCGGCTTTTTTCTGTTAGTTCGTCCACACTGAGCTTGCCTGAACAGAGCGC
This sequence comes from uncultured Prevotella sp., assembly GCA_905198745.1. Taxonomy (GTDB): domain Bacteria; phylum Bacteroidota; class Bacteroidia; order Bacteroidales; family Bacteroidaceae; genus Prevotella. The sequence continues at coordinate 55,296 of CAJKDU010000001.1, forward strand.
TTCTTCCAAGGCATGCTGTTCTTGAGTGAGTGTTTCTATGTCGCGCTCAAGCTGCTGCAGCTCCATTTTCTCCTTATACGACAACCGGCGACGGGTGTCGTTGTGATAGTTTTTCTTCTCTTTCTGCACCGCTGTCTGCCGTTCCTTGGCCTCGGCTTCAGTCTTGCTCTCCAGCTTGCTCCACTCCCGGTATTGGGTATAGTTGCCCGGGAAGTCCTTCACGTCACCGTCACCTCGGAACACCAAGAGATGGTCTACCACCTTGTCCATGAAATAACGGTCGTGGCTCACCACGATGACGCAACCCGGGAAGTCCTCCAAATACTCCTCCAATATCTGAAGGGTTTGGATGTCAAGGTCGTTGGTAGGCTCGTCAAGCACCAGGAAGTTGGGGTTCTGCATGAGCACTGTGCAGAGGTATAGCTTGCGGCGTTCGCCACCGCTGAGTTTCGCCACATAGTTATGCTGCTCCTCGGGGGTGAACAGGAAATGCTGGAGCAACTGCGAGGCGGTGAGATGCCTGCCTCCTCCGAGGTCAACATACTCCGCGATGTCGGTCACTACGTCGATGACCTTTTGGTCTTCACGAAACTTCAGACCTTCCTGAGAGAAGTAGCCGAACTTGACCGTCTCGCCGATGTCGAACTGTCCCTTGTCGGGCGCAACTCTTCCGAGAAGCATCTTGACGAAAGTAGACTTGCCCGTGCCGTTGTTTCCCACGATGCCCATCTTTTCAAAACGGGCAAAGTTGTAATAGAAATCCTTGAGGATAACCTTGTCGCCGAAAGCCTTTGACACATACTGACACTCGAAAATCTTGTTGCCTATGTACACGCCTCTCGACTTGAGTCTCACCTGTCTCTCCTCGATGCGCTGCTTGGCACGCTGCTCCAGTCCGTAGAAAGCCTCTTCACGGTAGCGGGCCTTATGGGCGCGCGCCTGCGGTTGCCGGCGCATCCACTCCAGTTCGCGACGATAGAGATTGTTGGCGCGCTGGATTTCTGCCCGTTGCTGGTCAATGCGTTCCTGCCGTTTTTCCAGATAATAACTGTAGTTGCCCCGATAGGTATAGATGGTCTTGTCGTCGAGTTCGAGGATGACATTGCACACCCGGTCGAGGAAAAAACGGTCGTGGGTGACCATGAGGAGCGTGCGGTTGCCGCGGTTAAGGAATCCTTCAAGCCACTCTATCATCTCGAGGTCGAGGTGGTTGGTAGGCTCATCAAGGATGAGCAGGTCGGGCTCCGTGATAAGTACGTTGGCCAGGGCCACCCGTTTCTGCTGTCCACCGCTGAGTTGGCCCATCGGCTGCTGCAGGTCACTTATCTTGAGTTGGGTGAGTATCTGTTTGGCCTTGAGCACCAGTTCATCGTTGCCATGATGATTAAAACAGGCATCAAGCACACTTTCCTGCGGGTCAAAGTGAGGTTGCTGCTCGAGCATGCCCACTCTGAGATCCTTGCGGTAGATGATTTCGCCCGCATCCTTGCCTTCCTTACCGGTCAGCACAGAGAGGAGTGTTGACTTGCCGGTGCCGTTTTGGGCAACGAGTCCCACCTTCTGTCCTTCGCTCACGCTGAAACTAAGATTGCGGAAGAGTACGTGCGCACCAAAAGCCTTCGACACGTTCTGCACGTCGAGATATGGAATAACTGCCATTGTTGTGTAGTGGTTTTTAGGGTTTACTCGCCGAGTGACTTGTTGATTTCATCAATGTAGGCAAGCACCTCTTCACGTCCGAATTTCTTCTCCGAACTGGTAATGAAATAAGGAGGAAGGTCTTCCCAGGTGTCGCGGAGTGCATCCATCCAAGCCTCGGCGTTCTTGCGTGCCTTGGGCATGCCGAGTTTGTCGGCCTTGGTGAAGATGATGGCAAAGGGCACCTGGCTGGCACCGAGCCAGTCAATGAACTCGCGGTCTATATTCTGCTGCTCGTGGCGCACGTCGATAAGCACGAACACGTTGACCAGTTGCTTGCGCTGAAGAATATATTGCGATATCATCTGTTCGAGTTTCTGCTGCACGGTCTTGCTGCGCTTGGCAAATCCGTAACCGGGCAGGTCCACGAGATACCACTCGTTGTTGATGATAAAGTGGTTGATGAGCAGCGTCTTGCCGGGCGTGGCCGACGTCTTGGCCAGTTTTTTGTGGTTGCAGAGCATGTTGATGAGGCTCGACTTGCCCACATTCGACCGGCCTATGAAGGCATATTCTGCCTTGGTGTCGTTGGGGCACTTGGTCACGGTAGGACTGCTTATCGTAAATTCTGATCTTGTTATTTCCATCTTCTGTTGTTGTTTAATTAGTGGTAGAGAAGCCACCATGCACAGGCATCGTGGCAAGAGAATGCACGCTCGTTGGGTGATATCACTCGTAATCGTCGATGACACTGTTCATCATGTCCATCATCGGCTTGGCGGCAAGGAATATGCGCTCCATCTCGTCGAGCCATCCGTCGGCCCCGAAAAAGTCGTCGGGCACACGGTGCCAGCAACAGTAATCCTTCATGCGGAGATATTCCATGTGGGGATAATCCTTGGGGAAGTCCTTGGGACACTTCTTGAGCATGTTCATGCCGAAGCCTTTTGCATCGTCCCACGTGCCTTCGCCGGGCCTGCCAAAGAGTTCCACAAACTGCGGGTTCTCCACAGCTTCCTGCCAGCGGTCAATGTTGGCCATAATCTCATTGCGGCACGAGGTGAGTATGTCGGTGGGCAAATAATAGTTGCCGACAGCCAGCAAACAATGGTCAGGCTCCATGTGGAGATAATAGCCTCCATGAAGGGCTTTCTTGCCGTGGGCTGCTATATAAGCCCCGAGGTGGTTCTTGTAGGGCGACTTGTCCGGCGAGAAACGGGTGTCGCGGTAGAAGCGATAGGTGGCGTCTTTAAGCGTGATGTGCGCCACAGAGGGGTCAAAGGCGGCTATGCGACCAAGCGCCTGGGTGACGCCTTGTTCAAACGAGGCCTTGGCCTCGGCATATTCGTCTTTGTGTTCTTGGAACCACTGGCGGTTATTGTTGGCCATAACGCGGCGCAGGAAACCCAGTATGAGTGAACTGTTCATGTCTGATTCTTTTTTTTACGTTGGGAGAAAGGTGGTTGCCGACTCCTGTAACGGGGACGCCTTCAGCTCCTCACCTTGGAGTCTTCAAGTCGTTTGGGGCAAAAGTCCGTGAAGGGGCACTGCTCGCATTTGGGCTTGCGGCTCATGCAGACGTAGCGTCCGTGGAGCAGTAGCCAATGGTGGGCACGCGCCAACTCGTCGGCAGGGATATGGGCCTTGAGTTTTTGTTCCACCTTGTAGGGTGTGTTGTCCGTCTTCGCCACGAGTGCCATGCGATGGCTCACACGATACACGTGCGTGTCTACGGGCATGGCTGCCCGTCCGTAAGCCACAGCCTCGATGACGTTGGCGGTCTTGCGCCCTACGCCAGGCAGTTTGACGAGATCGTCGAAACGGGTGGGCACCTCGCCGCCAAAATCGCTGACAAGCATGCGTGCCATCTCCACCAGGTGATGTGCCTTGGCATTGGGATAGCTCACGCTGCGGATGTACTCATAGACTTCCCACTCTTCAGCCTCGGCGAGCGACTTGGCATCGGGCCACTGGGCAAAGAGGGCTGGCGTGACCTGATTGATGCGGCGGTCGGTGCACTGGGCACTGAGCATTACCGCCACCAGCAGTTGGAAGATGCTTCCGTAGTGCAATTCGGTGTCTACTTCGGGCATTTCCCTGCGGAAATAGTCGAGCACTGCCTCGTAGCGTTGTTGCCGGGTCATTGCATTTTCTCCTTGAAGAACTCAGTAATCTGGCGGAGCAAGTGGTTGCGGGTGTTGCCTCCGAAGATACTGTGGTTGCGGTTGGTATAGATATTCATTTTGAAATCCTTGTCTGCCTGCACGAGCGCCTCGGTATATTCGAAGGTGTTCTGCGGATGCACGTTGTCATCGGCCAGTCCGTGGCAGATGAGCAAGGAGCCGTGGAGCTGCTGGGCACGACTGATAGGGTTGTCGTCGTAGCCTGCGGGGTTCTCGCCGGGAGTGCGCATGTAGCGTTCGGTGTAGATGGTGTCGTAGAAGCGCCATGATGTGGGCGGTGCCACAGCCACGCCGGCACGGAACACGCCTCTGCCTTCGCTCATGCTCATCAGGGTGTTGAAGCCACCGAAACTCCATCCCCAGATGCCTATGCGGTCTTTGTCCACATAGCTCTGCCGGGCGAGCCAAAGGGCTGTCTCCACCTGGTCGCGCGACTCGAGGTCGCCTATCTTGAGGTAGGTGCATTTCTCGAAGTCGGCTCCTCTGCCGCCTGTGCCGCGTCCGTCCACGCACACCACGATGAAGCCCTGCTGGGCAAGATACTGGTCGAACATGCAGCCTTGTCCCATGGAACCGCAGTTCCAAGAGTTGACCACCTGCTGGTTGCCCGGACCGCTGTACTGGAACATGATGACAGGATATTTCTTCGAGGTATCGAAGTTGGCGGGTTTCACCATCCATCCGTTGAGTTTCACGCCCTCTGAGGTGGTGAACGAGAACTGCTCGTTCGTGCCGAGGTCTACGGATTTGAGCGTTTCTTTCAGTTCCTTGTTGTCGAGCATCGTGGTCTGCACGGTGCCCCGGTTATTGCAAAGAGTGGTGACCTGCGGAGTGTGGCGGTCGCTCCACACGTTGATGTAGTTCTTGAAGTCGCGGGCAAAGATGGCAGTGTTCCAGCCTTCCTGCTTGGAGAGGCGCTCCACCTTGCCGTTTTTCCTTGCCACCATCACCTGCCGGTCGGTGGGGTTGAGTGCTGCCGCCTGGAAGTAGATGTCGCCTGTCTTGGCATCCATGCCATAGAGGTCGGTAATGTCATACTGTCCGGGCGCAACCTTGCGCACAAGCTGTCCGTTGAGGTTGTATACATAAAGGTGCATGAAGCCGTCGCGGTCGCTGGGCAACACTATCTCGTTGCCCACAATTTCGAGGGCGTCAACAGCCTCTTCCTTCACATACTTGGGCACGCTCTCCTTGACAAGCAGGTGACTGAGCGTGGTGCGTGGACTCACACTGAACACGGAAAGGGCGTCCTGATGGCGGTTCATCGTGAGCACTACCATCTTGTCGGGATCGTCGGTGGCCTTGATACGTGGCACATAGCCGTCTGCCTCCACCGGCACCTGGAGCTGCCGGGTCTGACGGCTCTTGATGTCGAAACTCCACACACTCACGTGTGAATTCTGCTCGCCTGCCTTGGGATATTTATAGGAATATTCTCCCGGATAGGTGGCATAGTCGGTGCGTTCGGGAGCCAATCCCTTGAACATCTGCAAAGAATAGGTCTTCACCTGGCTTTCGTCGTATTTTATCCAGCAGAGCATTGTGCCGTCGGCATTGAAGGCCAGTGCGCGGTTAAATCCGAATTCCTCCTCGTTGACCCAGTCGGGCACACCATTGATAATCTTGTTGAACGCTCCGTCCTTGGTCACCTGACTCTCGGCATTGTCGTAGAGGAGCTTCACAAGATAGATGTTGTTTTGGCGTACGAAGGCCACAAGGTTTCCGTCCGGACTCCACGTGGGCACCTGCTGTGGTCCATAGTCCGACAGGGGCGTAAGTTTACGCGACCCTATGTAGTAGATATACCACACGGCAGTGGCAGAGCGGCGATAGATGGCTTTGGTCTGGGTGCTGATGAGCATCTTCGTGCCGTCGGGACTCATCACATAGCCGTCGAACGAATTGATTTTCTTACCTTGGGTGTTGTCTACGTCGAAAAGCACGCCCACTTCCTTGCCGGTGGTATAGGAGTATTTCACGATCTTCTTTCCGTCGGCACTAATCTGGGCGTATGTTCCGTCGGCCATAGGAGTTACGGCACTTAGCGTTTCGGCACGGTAACGGCCAGAGGTTATATCCTTGAGAGTGAGAGGAGTGGAAGCGAGCAACTCGGCGGTTGCCAGCAAAATGGCTGCACACATGATGAATATTCTTTTCATTGCTGATTCTTTTTTAGTTATGCAAAGATAGTGCAAATCGAAGACAATACAAAATAAAACAGAACTTGTTTCGATTTTATTTTTATTGTTGAGATGCAGCCTATCTTATCTAAAGATAGTGCAAATCGAAGACAATACAAAATAAAACGGAACTTGTTTCGATTTTATTCGCGAGAAACAGTCCGTTATGTCTGCCCTAATCACTTCATGCCACCATTTCACTCCATCAAAAACATGCAGTTGGTCTCTCGTGTGTCATTAACGGCACACTAATGCAATGTTAACGGCACACTAACACAACGTTAATGGCGCACTGACGAAATAAAAGACGCACTCAAGCGAAAAGGCGGACGCTTGTTTGGCGGTTGACGGAAAAGGACGTAACTTTGCCGCAAGAAACGAAAAACATGACGTGCATGCAGAAAAACATGGAAAAGAACGCCCTGCCCTACAACGATTTCGGCTCGTGGATACGCCGACAGTTCCCCTTTCGGGTACAGAAGATCTCCATAGACGCAGGGTTCTCCTGCCCTAACCGTGACGGCAGCATCAGCACTGGCGGATGCTCCTTTTGCGACAACGAGACTTTCAATCCGTCTTATTGTCACCGCCACCACTCCATCGGTCAGCAACTGGAGGAGGGCAAGGCTTTCTTTGCGCACAAATATCCCGACATGAAATACCTGGCTTATTTCCAGGCATTCACCAACACGTATGCTCCCCTCGCCGACTTGCAACGCATGTATGAAGAGGCCCTCGAGCAAACCGACGTGGTGGGCATCGTCATTGGCACCCGTCCCGACTGCATCTCAACCCAGTTGCTCAACTACCTGGAAGGGTTGGCACGGCAGACATTCGTCATGGTGGAATATGGCATTGAGAGTGCCAACGACCTGACACTCAAGCGCATCAACCGCGGACACGACTTTTACTGTTCTCGACGTGCGGTGGAACAGACTGCCGAACGGGGCATACTCACAGGCGGACACGTGATTGTGGGACTTCCGGGCGAAGACCACGACGAGATCATTCGCCAGGCTCGCCTTGTGTCATCTCTTCCCCTCACCGTGCTCAAGCTCCACCAGCTGCAGATTATCCGTGGCACTCGCCTGGCAAGGGAATATGAGGAGAACCCGTTCCCGGTGTTCACGGTCGACGAATACATACGCACCGTGTGCGACTATGTGGAGCGGCTGCGGCCCGACCTGGTGTTGGAGCGTTTCGTCAGCCAGTCGCCAGCCCATATGCTCGTGGCTCCGCGCTGGGGACTGAAAAACCATGAGTTTGCCGACCGACTGGTGGGCTATATGCGCAAACACGGCATCAAGCAAGGAGCCTTGTGGAAAGAAAACTTGTAAGGCGTTGCCACTACACGCAACAAGGGGTGTGGACAGCCATGATTAGGCGCCACACCCCTTGATGTTTTTTGTCGTATTGTGTTATACGGGAAAGTTCCGCTTAGAACTTCACCTTCTTGCCGTTTACAATGCAAATCTGACCCTTCTGAGGAGCAGACAGACGCTGGCCCTGAAGGTTATAGATCTTCACCTCACCAGCCTTGTCGGCCTTCACTGAACTGATGCCTGTTGTAGAAGTGGTGTAGAGGCCAAAGTTAAGATTGGTCTTGCCACCTTCAAACGAAGCTACATAGAATTCACCAGTCTGGCTGCCTGCAGCAAGACTGGTAACGAACTCGCCTGCCTTGACACTTTCAATCTTAGCTTTCTCAAGGTCTACGACATACAAAGACTTGTCGTTGATATAGCGGGATGCCGAATAAACAGAGTTGACGCCAGTGTTACTAGCCAAATACAACTTGCCGTCAGCCAAAACTGATGCCGTGCAATCGTTTACCCAAAGATCATCAGAAGTCCTTTCGCCTTCGTCCACACCATCCTGAAGAAGCGCTTTCACCTTGAAATCAGATTTGCCAAGCAAAGCCACGAACACATCGGAACCCCCTACGGCCGACTTGGTCAAGTCGAAACTGTTCTTGCCAGTGAAATCGCCTACAACAGCCAACTGGTCACCTACAGAATAAACCGCCTTGATATTACGTTGCTCACTGCAATCTACATTCCAATCATACTGGCCAGCAAAAGGAACGATGTCAAGAGATTTGTCAGAAAGATTGACTACCGACAAAACATATCCCTTGGCAGTACCGAAATTAACTTCTGTTCCCAAGTTGAATGTCTTGGCATCCTGCTTCTCAACCTGGCCGTAGAAATTTTGGTAATCATAGCCAATAGCCTGAGAAACCACATAGAGTTTCCCGTCAGCCACAGTGAACTTGGAAGACTGCAAATTAGCACCAAAATCAGCACGCTTAGGGCCTGAGAGTACATAAAGGAACTTGTCAACACCAAGGTCGGCATTCAAGGTAACTATGGCGAGAGTCTGTGTGGAAACACAACCATAGCCAGTATAGCTACCTGCTGTCACCGATTCCGACTTGTCGGCATTGGTGATGATGCCGGTGAAGTTAAGGGCGGCATAAAGCGTTCCGTCAACATTCATGATTTGCTCCGGATTGCACTGCACTGCTTTGCCGCCTGGCCGTTCACATTCAGTCCCAGAGTCTTGGCATCCTTTCCGGTGATGAAGCGGATGCTCTCCAGGTTTTCGAACGAAGAAGCTGCCGCCCACACACGGAGATAGTCGGCAATGGGTGCCGAGGGTCTCATCCGCTTGATGATGTCGTCGGCGACCTGAAGATAACTGCCGATTATCGTACGCACGGAATCAGCAGCCATGCTCCTTCCATCCATCCACAGTTTCTTGGCTGCGGCTGTATAGTGGTCGTCGAAAGCCATGAGCGCCTTGGAGTCGGCATTCACGCCCTCCAACATTCATCTGCTTGTCCTTGAACGTCACCGTCATCTTGGCCTTGGCCTTGCCTGCGGGGAAACTCAAGGGGCGAATCATCTGCGTCTGGCCTGCCACATCCACAAGTTTATATACGGCGTATGGCGACACGGCAGTGGTGACGCGTGCCTTGTTGCCCTCCACGCGGAACGTATCGATGCGGTTCTGCCCCACCTCTGCCACTGACATCAGATAGAGCTGCAATCCCTCAGGGGCTTTTCCCTTGAGAGTGGCTTCCCCCGCCAGTCTTTGTGCTTCGGCACGAAGCACAAAGACAAGCAGCAGAGAGCATATAGTTACGAATCTTTTCATTATTGGATACTTGTCTTATAGAACATGCTCGAAACCTTGCCACAACAGCTCTTGTACACCTTCTTGGGCTGTATGCTGGCTGCATTGTCAGTGCGCACGTCCTTGCAGTCGTACACATAGATGTTGGCACGACGTGTGGAAGAATCTAAGGTGGCGACATAAAGTTCGTCGCGGTCAAAGTCGCTCTCAATGCATGTTATCTCCTCCTTGTCGCTATACTTCAGCGCATACTGCTCCTTGGTGGGCAGTGTGAGCGAGGTGGCGTTGGGCAGATAGACGTAGATGCGGTTGTCGAGCACGTAGAACATGCGCTCGTAGGTCACCGAACCGGCAAACAGCGTGCCCTGGGTAGGTATAGCTGCATCGGCAGATGGCGTGAGACGCTTGGTGGGAGAACTAAAGTCAGTAGTCCCTACTGAGGATGTGGTGAGTTGCCACAGGCAAAAGTCGCCGGTAGATTTCTGCCGAGCCATGATATACATGTAGGTCTGATACGTGGCGTCGTCGGGTGCAAGGGCGGAATATACCGTCAGCAGATTGTAGTCTGCCAACTTGTCGCCAGTGCTGACAAACGGGTCGTTGCCATAGTATGTCTGGTAAGCGTCATACACGGTAACACTGTTCTTCTCATAGTCTGGATAGAACGTCTGATAGTTGAGTCCCTGCCAGCCCTGATACTTACACTGGGTGATGTTGGACGGATAGAAGTCGGCATAGCGGTCGTACACATAGGGGAACATGTAGTTGAGGTCTACGAACACATACTGTTTCTTCTCAAAGTCGTAGGCGTAGGGATTGCCGTTGTTGGTATCGGCATAGTAGGCACCTGCCTTGAAACCGGTCACCACATCGGCATAACTCATGTCCGTGAGCAGGGTGAGATTGTTGGCGTCGAGATAGTAGCAGTGGTCGCGGGTGGAGATGGAAAGACGGGTGAGCGTCGTTGGATAGGTAACGGTCACCAGGTTGGCTCCCACGAGTCCGTCTTCCGACAGGCCCTCGTTCATGCGTGCAAAACTGTGCTCGGTGATGACTACGTCCTTGCCCTGCTCTATGTCTTCCGGCGTGAGTGTCTTGATAAAGGCGAGGTGGCCGTGCCCGTCGGCATCGGTAGAGCAAATCATCAGTTCCTCCTCGAAGAAGCGGTTCACGTTAATGCGGTAGTCCATGGCCTTGCCCACAGAACCGTCGGTAACGGTGAGGTGGGCATAGTAGGTTCCGCCGGTGAGGAACTTGTAGTCCAGGTCGCGGTCGGTGCTCACGGTCTTGGCCGCACCAGTGTAGGTCTGCTTCTTGCGGGTAAAGAAACCATTGACCACCACATCGCCAAGTTGTTTCGAGTCAGACTTCATCACCACCTTCATTTCTGCAGATGCCTGAAGGCTTTGCGCCTTCATACCGATGTCGGTCACGGTGACGTGCTGCCCCTTGTGTGGAGCCACGTTGAAGGAGAAGGCTCCATTGATGTCGGTCACGGTGGCGAGTTTCGTTCCTTCGAGTTTTACCTGTGCACCTATAAGGGGTTCCTTGCCGTCTTCATCAAACACTGTACCGGTAATCTTGTTGCCCTGATACTGGGCGACACGGTCGACAATGGTGATTTGCTTGCCGCTCACCTGATAATCATAGGGTGTACCTGCGAGGGCATAGCCCAAGACGGCAAAGAACGATTCGTTCTTTGCCGTTCACCTTAAACTTGCTCACGTCTCCGTTTACCACAAAATGGTAGTCGGATACGTTCTCGAGCTTCCTGAACACTTCTGTTAAAGTTTCGTTATCGAACACAATCGATAATTTCTTGTCTTGCGCGCTAAGAGATGTAGAGACACACATGACAAGAAATGCTAACATTACTAAAAATTTTCGCATTCTCTCTCTAAAAATTAATAACTAATTCTGAATATTTTCTGCAAAGTTATACAATCAAAAGCTAATTCATAAATTTTCAGCAAGTTATTCACTTTTACCCTGTACGATTATGACAAATTGATAGTATTTTCTGCCATAATTGTAAGAAATGGGAAAGCCAAAGGAAATCAATATGTCAGTTGGGAGACTTACGGCTTATCCGAAATTTCAAATGCCACAAGGGGTCTCGGAATCTAAATAAAAGTAAGTCTCTTCCGAAGCGGACACGACCAACAAAACAAACTATTTGCATTTCGTTAGTGGCAGACTTACGATACGTTAGTGGCAGACTTACGGATCATTAATGGCAGACTTACACTTGGTTCCGTGACCTGGGCACTCATTGCCCACGGCGATGGCAACGAGTGCCGAAACAGACGGATCGTTTTCGGGCTTTCCACTTAAAAGCAGAAAACGAAGAACTGGTGATAGATGTGATAGATACTTAGCCATCTATCACGCATCTATCACTCCATTCAACTCGTTTATATTCAGCAGAATAATGTCCGGAATCAAGAAAAGTGATAGATTCTTGCCAAAAACGAAAAACTTTTCGTGCGCGTGCGCGCACGCGAAACAATCATCAAACAAGGAGCAATGACGCAATGCCAAGTGATTTCAAGAGCAGAGGAAATGCAACAATTAGCCATCACTTCCAACTGTGAAAGCACCTAAAAAAATTATCCCCCGATTCGCATCGGAGGATAATAACAACACAAACACAAAATCGGTCTGGATGTCTTGGGGGACATTAACCAAACCATAACAATGGGAGTTCCACAGTTCTTATGAACAGCACTGACTGAACAACCCATTATTTATATATCCGATCGTCGTATTCATTTGGTTCAACGACGATATACTTTCAATCTTTATCCGACGGCCATATCTACATGATGCCGTCTTCGCGCAACTTCTGCTGCCACTTCCAGGCAGAAGCCAATATGTCTTCCAATGGAGTTTCAGCCTTCCATCCCAACACCTCATTGGCCTTTTTAGGATCAGCCCATACCTTTTCTATGTCGCCTTCACGACGCGGAGCATAAGTCCAGTTGACCTTTACACCAGTGGCTTTCTCAAAACCTTCAACCACTTCAAGCGTGCTCACGCCTTTTCCTGTGCCTATGTTAAAGATCTCCACTGAATCAGTATCTTCATCAAGCACACGCTCCATAGCCTTCACATGTGCCTTGGCAAGATCCACCACATAGATGTAGTCACGTATGCAAGTACCGTCGGGCGTGTTGTAATCGTTGCCGAAAATCTTGAGTTGCTTGCGAATACCCATTGCGGCCTGTGTGACATAAGGAATGAGATTCATGGGCACGCCATTGGGCAATTCGCCGATAAGCGCCGTGGGATGTGCACCAATAGGGTTGAAATAGCGGAGAATGATGCTCTTGATGGGCGCACCGCTATGAATGAAGTCCTGAATGATTTCCTCGTTAATTTGCTTTGTATTGCCGTAAGGACTGAGTGCCTTCTGTATGGGAGCGTCTTCCGTAACGGGCAAGTGCTCCTTTGACGGCTGTCCGTAGACAGTGCAACTGGATGAAAAGATGATGCCCTTGACATCGTATTCAGGCATCAGTTCAAGCAGATTGATAAGCGAAGTGATGTTGTTGCGGTAATAGAGCAATGGTTTTTCCACGCTCTCACCCACCGCCTTGCTCGCTGCAAAATGAATGATGCCCTTGATGTCTGGATATTTCTTGAACACCCCTTCAATGGCAGCACGGTCGCAGATGTCCACCTTCTCAAAAGCTGGACGAACGCCCGTAATCTTTTCTATTCCATCGACTACTTCTGCCTTGGAATTGGAAAGGTTGTCAACAATTACCACCTGATAGCCTGCCTGTTGCAGTTCTACTGTGGTGTGCGAACCGATAAAGCCGGTACCGCCAGTTACCAAAATGGTCTGTTTCATGACAATAATAAGTTTTGAATAATTGATATGTGCTTTCATTATCCGGCATGCGCATTGTCACAACACACATCCTTAACTATTTATGTATCTGAATATTGCGCACGGGTTAATAGCTCGAAGCGACACTTCACATACACTCATACTACAAAAGTACGACAAAAACTTGGACTATGCAAATTTTAAGGTGAAAATAAAAAAGGCAGCCTGGTGGTTGAGACCAGACTGCCCTATCCTAATGAATTTGTGAAAAAGCAGTTTAGTTGAGGCCGAACACTGCACTCAAACCGCCCTCGAGCCCACTAAAGCCCATAAAGGCGAGTGCGAGGATTCCGGCGGTAACGAGCACGATGGCCATACCACGCATGCCCTTGGGAATGTTGACCAGTTCCAACTGTTCACGGATACCGGCAAACACCACGAGAGCCAAGGCAAAGCCAATGGCTGTCGAGAAGGCGTAGACAATGCTCTCAAGGAGTGAATAGTCCTTCTGAATCACGTTGATGGCCACACCAAGCACGGCACAGTTAGTGGTAATCAAAGGAAGGAAAACACCAAGGGCCTGATAGAGGGCCGGCGACACCTTCTTGAGGATAATCTCCACCATCTGTACCAGGGCAGCAATGACGAGGATGAAAGCCAGCGTCTGCAAGTAACCCAACGAGAATGGATCGAGCACAAACTTCTGCACAAGGAAGGTCACGATAGTAGCGAGCGTGAGCACGAAAGCTACTGCTGCACCCATACCCATGGCTGTGTCCACTTTCTTCGACACGCCGAGGAACGGACAGATGCCGAGGAACTGCGACAACACAATGTTATTGACAAAGATTGCCGAAATAAAAATCAGTATGTATTCCATGACTTATGCTTTCTTTAGTTTGTTGACAATAGCGATGAGGAAACCCAGCGTAAGGAAGGCTCCAGGAGGCAGGATGAACATAAGAATGTTCGTGGTCTCTGGAAGGATGCCAATGCCGAAGATGCTGCCGGCACCCAGAATCTCGCGCACACAGCCCAGCAGGGTAAGTGCCAAGGTGAAGCCCAGGCCGATGCCGATACCGTCGAAGAGACTGGCTACAGGTGTGTTCTTGGCTGCAAAGCTCTCGGCACGGCCGAGGATGATACAGTTCACCACAATCAGCGGAATATAGATTCCCAGCGCCTGGTTGATGCTGTCGGGAGCATAGGCACTCATGAACATCTGAAGGATGGTCACAAAGGCTGCAATGACTACAATGAACACTGGAATACGCACCATGTCTGGGGTAATCTTCTTGATGCAGGAGATAACGAAGTTGGTACAGATGAGCACTGCCATGGTGGCAAGACCCATCGAAAGACCGTTGATGGCGCTGGTTGTCGTGGCCAGCGTAGGACACATACCGAGGAGAAGCACAAAGGTAGGGTTCTCCTTGATGATGCCGTTCATCAATATTTTCATATTACTCATAGGGCTTATCCTTTCTTTTGTTTAGTAGCGCCACTCTTCGCGTCTACAGTTTTCTTGATGTAAACAGCGTAGGCCTGGTTAATGGCCTTGAGGAATGCACGCGAAGTGATTGTACTTGCAGTGATGGCATCCACGGCATTGCCGGTCTTGTCATCCTTGCTCACATGCAGGTCACCGTCTTTCGGTGTCATGCCGATGACGCTGCCCTTACCGTCTTTCTGGAACCAAGTACCTGCCTTGGCACCCAATCCCGGAGTTTCGGAATGTTTCAGGATGGTATAGCCCAGAATCTTGCCGTCGGGATCGAAACCGACGAGCACCTGAAGGTCGCCGCCGAAACCGCTTGTCGTGCTTTCCACGGCAGCACCCAATGTCTTGCCCTGCTTGTCGGCACAATTATGGATGACGAATTCCACTGCCTTGCCATCAATCGTTTCACTCACGTTCACAGGGTCAGCCACCTGCAAGTCTTCAGTTCCCATCACGTTCTTGATGCCGGCAGCCAACGAGGCAGCAGCCTTCTCCTTGATGGGACCTTCCGTGAGATTGTTCACTGCCGCGAGTACCGCACCTACCACGAGGGCGAAACCTACGAGCACCAACACCATGTTGGTCAATGATGATTTCAATTTTTCCATTGCAATCCTCCTTTATTTCTTGGCAGGCTTCTCACCGAAGCGCTTGGGTTTAACGTATGAGTTGATGAGGGGAGTAAAGGCATTCATAATCAGAATGGCGAACGACATACCCTCGGGATAGCTACCCCAATTACGGATGATGATGGTGAGCAGACCGATGCACACGCCGTAGATAATCTGTCCCTTGTGAGTCATAGGTGATGTCACATAGTCGGTGGCCATGAAGATGGCACCGAGCATCATACCACCGCTGAGTATTTCAGCAACAGGATTAGCATAAACGGGGTTGCACACATGCATCAAACCACTGAAGATGAAGGCTGTGGCAAGAATGCTCACAGGAATGTGCCATGTGATGACCTTCTTCCAAAGCATGTAGACCAAGCCAAGCAACAGTGCCAGGGCGCACACCTCACCGGTAGTACCGGCACCGAATGTGTTACCCAGATTGCCGAAGAGCATATCAAGAGCACTTGGCAACTTGTCGAGCACGCTGGCGTCGCCGGTTTTGATGGCTTCCTTCATGAGTGCCAGTGGAGTGGCTTGGGTGGTAGCGTCGGTATAGCTCATCAGTTGTCCTTCAACAGGCCATGAGGTCATCTGTGCCGGGAAGCTCACCAAGAGGAAGCAACGGCCTACCAATGCGGGGTTAAAAGGATTGTTGCCCAAGCCTCCGAACGACATCTTGCCCACGCCAATGGCGAACAGGGCACCGATGATGATAATCCAGAGAGGGAGGTTGCTGGGCAAGTTCATGCCGAGAAGCAAACCAGTGATGATGGCACTACCATCAAGAATGGAAGGTTGTGCCTTCATAATATATTTTGTGATGGCCCATTCAAAGAAAAGGCACGATGCCACAGAGGTGAGCAGCACAACTGCTGAACCCAGGCCGAAGAAATAAAGCGAGGCGAGAATGGCGGGAACAAGGGCGATAACCACGCCGTACATGTTCTTCTCCACTGTCTCGTTGCCGTGGGCGTGTGGCGATAATGATACGATTAACTTTCCCATTGTTTACTTTTTGTTTCTTGATTTGATGATTCCCATCACGGCAGCCTTTCCTGCAAGGATATTGTCGAGGATAGGACGGTGTGAAGGACAAGTGAACTGGCAGGAACCGCAAGAAATGCAGGATACCACTTCCTCGCGCTCCAAGCGCTCGTAGTCTTTCTTGACAGAGAGTGTGGCGAGCAGATAGGGTTCCAGGCCCATAGGGCATGCCTCCACACACTTGGCGCAGCGGATACATGGCTGAACGGCCTTACGGTGAGCATCGGCGTCAGTGAGCACCGTGATAGAGTTGGTGCCTTTGGTTACAGGCACGTCAAGACTGAGCACGGCTTTACCCATCATCGGTCCACCGGCAAGCACCTTGTTGTCGCCTTCCGGCAGTCCGCCACAGGCTTCAATCATCTGCGAGAAAGGTGTACCCATGCGAACCAGGAAATTGCCGGGGTTCTTAATCTCCTTACCGGTCACTGTGGTGTAGCGTTCGAAGAGTGGCTTATTCTTCATAACTGCCTGATAAACAGCAAATGCAGTACCCACATTCTGAACTATAGCGCCAACGTTGACAGGGATGGCTGGAGGTGCTGGCACCTGACGGCGAATCACTGCGTCAACGAGTTGCTTCTCACCGCCTTGAGGATACTTCTTGGCGAGCGGAACAATCTCCACACGTGGATCGTTGGCGGTCTTCTCTTCAAAGAGTTGGATGGCGGCAGGCTTGTTGTCCTCAATGCCTATGTAACCCTTTTCCACCTTGGCTGCCTTCATCAAGAGGTCAAGACCTACAAGGATTTCGTCGGCATGTTCCATCATCAGGCGGTAGTCGGCTGTGATGTAGGGTTCGCACTCCACACCATTGATAATCACACATTCAGCCTTGGCTCCAGGAGGAGGACAAAGCTTGATAAAGGTGGGGAATCCGGCACCACCCATACCGGTGACACCAGCAGCCTTGATGCGGTTCACGATTTCCTCAGGAGTGAGTTCCGGATGGGCAGCCACTGTCTCCAACTTGTCGGAACGGTCAATGCTCTCTTCCCACTCGTCGCCTTCCACGTTCACGATGATAACAGGCTTGCGATAGCCCGTGGCGTCAATGGAAGTGTCAATCTTGAACACGGTTCCCGATACGGAACTGTAAATGGGGGCACTCACAAAGCCGCCTGCCTCGGCAAGCAGCGTACCTACCTTCACCTTGTCGCCTTTGGCTACAACAGGCTTGGCAGGGGCGCCAATGTGCTGACCCAAGGGGAAGATGGCCTGCTTAGGCAGGGCTGCCACCTGGGTTGGCATCTCGGCTGTTATCTTGTTTTCATCGGGGTGTACACCACCTATTCTAAATGTATGCAGTTTCATGCTTTTTCCTCCTCTTTAGCGGTTTGTGTGAGGTCGGCCTTAGGAGCCTCGGCTACCGGAGCTTCAGCAGCCTTGGGAGCCTCTGCCTTTGGGGCTGCAACAGGAGCCTCTGCGGCTGGCTTGGCTTTCTTCACAGGGAAATTCACTTTCACAATGGCGCCCGTAGGACACTCGTCGACACACTTGGTGCACATGCGGCACTTGTTGAAGTCGATGTAGCTCAAGTTGTTCTCGATGGTAATGGCATCAAACTTGCAGGCTTTCTGACACTTGCCACAGCCGATGCAAGCCACGGAGCAACTCTTCTTGGCCACGGCACCCTTGTCCTTGTTCACGCACTGCACGTAAACGCGGCGTCCCTTGGGTCCCTTCTTGCGAAGTTCGATGATGTGGCGCGGACATGCCTTGGTGCACGCACCACAGGCAATACACTTCTCCTCGTCGACTTCAGGAAGTCCTGTTTCGGGATTCATGTGGATGGCGTCAAACTGGCAAGCCTTCACACAGTCGCCACATCCGAGGCAACCAAAGCCGCAGCCTGTCTCGCCGGCACCTGTGGAGTTCATGGCTGCACAGGTGTGGAGTCCATCATACTCAGCAATGCGGGGACGGTGCTCGCACGTGCCGTTACATCTTACTACAGCCACCATCGGGTCGGTATTGGCCACAGCCATGCCGAGCAAGTCGGCCACCTGCGACATTACCTCCTGTCCGCCTACGGGGCAGAACAGTCCCTCCAATGAGCCTGCATCCGCACCCTTGACGAGCGCGGAAGCCATTCCGCTGCAACCGGGGAATCCGCAACCGCCACAGTTGGCCTGAGGCAGGAGGGCAGAAACCTGACCGATGCGTGGGTCTTCCTTGACAGCAAACTTCTTGGAGCATGCGTAAAGTATCACTGCGGCTATAAGCGCAATGACTCCAAGCACGATTACTGCAGACAAAATTGAATTCATAATCTTTTTGTATTTGTTTAGTGATTAATTTTTTCCACCTGGAAAGTGAACTTGCGCTTCAGATTGTCGCGCAGAATATAGAGCAATATATAATAAGGTATAAGGGCTACAATGCCGCTCAAGGCTGCCACGGCCTCGTCTGCCTGTATACTTGCCACTGTCCAAATGACAGCCAGCATCAGCAGCAAGGGCACGACAAAGCCGAGCCACACGGCCTGGTAGCCCAGACGGAGACTCGTCATCACACGCACTTCTTCGCCCACCTGCATCTCGCAGGCAGCCTTAGGGTCGTAGACGTCGATGTATTTGGTTTTCTGTTCGGAAGCTGAACAATGCCTTGCCACTTTGCACGAGGCACATGCCGACATCTGCTGTATCTTGACTTTCAGACAGTTATCGGCTATGCTTTCAATGGTTCCCAAATGCTCTATATTGTTGTTCATGATTTTCGCAAATTGCTACATAGAGTTAGCAAATGCAAAGATAGTGCAAAAAATCCATCCCTACAAAATAATAGCTATAGATTTTTCATTTGTCTTAACATATCTTATCCGTAAACGTTTGCACTTTACTGTAAAGAAAAACAGGCAAAAATTAGGATGTATGGAATATTTACCGTACTTTTGTAGCCAAATAACCAACCATACTACACGAAGATGGAAGTTACCGAACAAACAATACAGAAAATCGAGCGTGCCGTCAAGAAGATAGCACAGAAGTTCCCCGCCAACGAGGAACCGACCATTATGACTGACATCCACCTGCTCGTATCGCAGGAAAGCGGCGAACTGCTGGCTTTCGATGATGACGAGAACGAGATTACCCGCTGCGTGGTGGACCAGTGGATTGACAACAAGGAGGACAACTTCTATGACCAAGTCACTTCCATCCTGCGCTCCGTACTCGAGAGCCAACGTGAAACCATCGCCCTGATGAGTTTGCTCAAGCCGTTCAGTTTTGTGCTCGAGAACGACGACAAGGAGACCATAGCCGAGCTCTTTGTCTCCGACGACGATACGGTCATCATCGGTGGCGATATCATGCCGGGACTTGACAAGGAACTTGATTCCTTCCTCTCCGACTTGCTCAAGGAAGAATAAGCCCCACTATTCATATTTTTCAAAAAGGAGTTAATCCGCACTGCTTCACGCAGAAGCTCACGGATTAACTCCTTTGTTCTTTGCCCTTGTTGTGTCCGCAGCTTTTCGTTTCACTACGGTGAAAAATGCGTTAGTGTGGCGTAACGATTCGTTAGTGTGCCATTAACGATGCATTAATGGCACACTAACGACAAACAAGTATGCCTATCCGTTTACCTTTCTCCCTTCCGCTGCCGTTTTTTGAAATAGAGCCAATAGCCGGTGAGGGGAAGCAAGGCACCTATCAGGCTCACTACAAACGTGATAATCTTGGTCACCATGCCGCCCCACGCACCCACATGGAGCGCATGAAAAACTTTGATGATGGCTGTACCGCGGGGAAGCAAGTGCAATCCGAACGCGGCTCCGGTCACGGCCAACAGCACAAGCCACAACACCGCCCAAAAGCCCAGGCTCACATGAAGGTCGAAGAACAGACGCCTGACGCCTCTGCCCCACTCCACGCGAAAGCGTTTGCGCCACTGCTGTAAGCCTTGGGGCCAACATATCCAAAGCCCACTGACGAGAATTAAGAGAAACAAAATGGTGGTATAGGTCACCAAGACCTTACCCCACGTGCCGAGCATCAGTGACGTGTGAAAGCGAGTCACGTAGCTGAAGAAATCGCGGCGGGTAGTCGTTCCGTGACCATGACCAGCATTCTTGTCGCTGAGCATTTCCCTTGCCGGCTGTCCATGAACGGACGAAGACGCGGAAGCATCTGCACGGCAAACACCGTGCGGATGCTTGGTGCTAACTTCTTTGGCCGTCTCCGGAGATGCATGGTGTGTGCCGTGAGGCGCCACCACACGGGGCATGCCGAGCGCCTCGCGTATTTCATGCTTGAACACCAGGGTTGCTCCCGACAGGCAAATCAGAGTGATGAAGATGCCTAACGGGACAGACAACCACAGATGTATCCGATAGAGAAGTCTTCTTGCCATGCACTATTTCTTGAAGTTCACTTTCAAGCCGACCACAAACATGCGGCCCGGAGAGTAGAGGGCATACTTGCGTGTGGTGGTGTCGATGCGATGGTCGGTCTTGTCGAGAATGTTGTCCACGCCCACACTCGGAATGATGTCGAACATGCGGTTCACGTTGAAGGTGTGCGTGGTGTTGAGGTTGAGCACTCCATAGCCTGGAGCATCCTCATAGCCAGGATAGAAGGTACGGCTCTGGAAACGTCCGTTGAGGTTCACGTTGAGCGTATACATCTTCCATGTGTGGTTATAGTTGGCAGCCGCTGTGAGACTGTTCTTGTAGGTGCGCTCCAGGGCAATCCATTCGCCGCCGGTCTTCGAGCGTCCGTAGGTATAGGCATAGTTGCCCATAAGCGAAAGATCACGTGTGAGGTTCACCGTGGCGTTGACCTGTATGCCTTTCACCACACCCTTGTCGCTGTTGATGTACTGGCCGTAGGTGGTCATCTTGCTGAACTGTGCGTCGGTCACTTCGGGGAACTCCCGTTTGAGCATAGAGAGGTTGTCGTCGCCGATGGCAATGTTCTCTTTGACAATCATGTTCTTCACGAAGTTCATGTAGCCCATCACCGAAAGCGAGAAGATGCGGTTGCTATACTCGGCGCTGAACGAGGCATAGTGGCTCTTTTCCGACTCCAGGTTCTTGTTGCCGAAGGTGATGACGGGTTTGCCCTTCATCAGTTTGAAATAATGGTAGTAGAGTTCGTCAAGACCAGGCGCACGGAATCCGCGTGAGTAGGCAGCGCGGAAACGGAAGTTGCCGGGTGCATACATGAGCGACACCTTGGGGGTGAAATTGTTGCCGAAGGCACCATGCTTGGTGTAGCGTGCTCCGAGAGTGGCACTCACATTGCGCACAATCTCCATGTCGTGCTGCACATAGCCGGCGAGGGTGTACACATGGTTGTCCACATCACCGCTGGTGGCATTGAGGAAGTCGTTGCGCCAATCGGCTCCGATGATAGTCGTGCCCTTGTCGTAGAAATGGAAGATGCCCTTGAGTTCGGTGTCGAAGTACTTCTGCGTCTTCGAGCGAGAGAAGTCGCCCACCTCGTAAGGTTTCACAGCCACGCGGTAAAGGTTGCCGTAGTGATAGTTGTCGTTCACGAAATCGAGTTGCAAGGCATGCTTGCCAAAGGTGTACTTGCTGCCTGCCTCCCAGCGCCAGCCCTCGCTACGCATGTCATAGTTGCTGCCGCCATCGAGACCTTCCACTGGTGTAGGGCGGTCTGTCACCTTGTAGTTGTAGCTTGCCTGTCCGTAGAATGAGAGGTTCTTCAGCGGATTAAACTCCAGGCGCTGGCTCACCACGTTCGACGAGAAGCCCACGAAAAGCGGATCAACGGTGGTCAACTGGTTGCCGCTCTTGTCGATGGTCTGGTCGTTGTTCTGATAGCTGTCTGCCTCCTGGTGGAAGAATGAGGTGTGTGAGTTGACATACTTGGAGGTTACGTCGAGGTTGACGCCCTGCGAAAACTGTCCCTTACCAGACACGCGTGTGTCGGAACTGGCACGCACGTTGTCCTTGACGGGTTGGTCCGTAATGATGTTCACCACACCGCCAATGGCGTCAGAGCCGTAGAGTGCAGAGGCAGCGCCGTCGAGCACCTCAATGCGCTTCACGCGCGACATGTCGATACGGTTCAAGTCCACGTTGCCGGCAATGTCGCCGATGAGTTTCTTCCCGTTCACGAGAATGAGCACATACTTGTTGCCCAATCCGTTGACGCGTATGTAGGAACCCATGGTGTTGGGAGAGAACGATATCTGGGGCATCAGTCGGGTGAGCGCCTCCTGGAAGTCGGTCACGCCAGTCTCCTTGATAAGTTTCTGCGAGATGACGTGCACCGGGGTGGTAGTGTTCTTGAGCAACTGGTGATGTCCGTTGCCGGTCACCACCACAGGGTTGAGGTCCACTTCGTGTGCGGTGGCCTTGTTGTCGGTCGTGTTGTCGCCCCCTTGGCGGGCGGCAGCCTGCTGTGCCGTAAAGAGAGCTGCAGCAAGCGTCATGACTATCATTCCTTTCTTCATTTCTTTTCTGTTTTATTTGTGTTTTGTTTGGTTGTCGAGCATTGTCTTGATGCGGTCGAGAATCAACTCCTGTATTTCCTTCATTTCACCGAGGCCTTCTTTCACCACGTTCACATTGTAACCCTTGGTTTCCAATGCCTTGCGCCACACGCCGTCAATGTCTTCACGGAGATGGTTGCCGGCTATATAGAGCAACGGCACAAGCACCACTTGCTTCTGGTGCGAGGCCTGGAGCCGACGTTCCACGCACTCGCGTGTGGGATAGCCCTCTATGGTGCCCACATGCCATTGGGCATGACCTTCATCCTGAAGCATATAGTCCATCTGGCTGTACATGGCATTGGCGGCATTGTCAGAGCCATGTCCCACCAGCACCACCTGCGCCTTTCCTGCGGAGTTGCCGAGGTGACGGGCTATCATGGCAGCCATGCTCCGGCAGTCGTCTACCGACCAAAGCAGCGGTTTGCCCACCTCTATTTGCTCAAAATCGGCACGCTTGCGGTCAAGGGCAGCCAGAAGCACGTCGGTCATGTTGCCGTCGAGAAGCATCGTGCTCTGCACGACCACCCTGCGGCATCCCATGTTTCTGAGGGAGTCAAGAGCCTGGCTGACGGTGGGTTTCACTATGCCGCGCTTGGCAAGAGCCTTGATGACGGCAGGAGCCACGTAGGCTTCCACTACCTTCGACTGCGGGAAACGTTCTGCCACCAGGGCGTTGAGGCGGTCTACCGTGGCTGCACGACTGGCATCGTTCCGCGTGCCGTAGTGAACCATGAGTATTCCCGAGACTGAATTGCTGCCTTGCGCCCATCCTGTGAGGGCGAAAAGCAACGTCAATAACAAAATGTTTATCCTTTGCATACTAACTCTTTTGTTGATTACGAAAACGGATGCAAAGGTATGCAACAAACAAGAAAACCGCAATACTCAAAATCATGGATTTTGAGTATTGCGGTTTATAACCATTTTTAGGTATTCGCCTTAGAAATGCAGGCGTACGTCTACACCTATTTGGCGAGGGTTGGCACGGTTGCCGAACCATTGTTTCTCGCCTGAGGCACTGCTCTGTAGGGCGAAAGTATTGTAGTGTGTCTGCGTGAGATTTCTGCCCCAGACGGATAGGGTCAAAGCCCCCATATCCAAGTCGGCATGCGCACCGAGCACGGCATAGAAGTTCTGGGCACGGGTATTGGCCTCGTCCCAGTACACCTTACCCTGGGCGTTGACGTTCATGCCGAAGGTGACGGCGCGAAACAGACGTGAAGCCAGAGGCTGCCGATAGTCGGCTGTGGCACCAATGGTGTGGACGGGCACGTAGGGCACATACTTGCCCCGATAGTCAACTTCCACGTCTTCACCATCCACTGTCTGAGTCTCGGCATACTGACGGAAGGTGGCATGGGTGTAGCCATAGCTTGCGGACCAGGAGAGCCTGTCGTCTACAGCACTTCCGCGGAGCGTCATCTCCACACCCATACTCCTGCTGCGGCCGGCATTGACCATCATGCGGCCAAATCCGTAGGTGCCCGCCATGACAGAAAGTTGCTGGTTCTTCACCTGCATATAGTAGGCGGCAAGATCAAGATGAAGGGCGTTGCCAAAGAGATTGAGATGGGCACCGGCCTCATAGTTCCAGCTGGTTTCCGGCTTGTAGGCTATGGTCGAGTTTATGCGAGCGTAGTCATCATCGGTGTGCGCCACCTCATAGTCACCCCGCATGGCATGCGAGCGGTTGGCATTGAGTTCGCTCTGCAGAATGTCGGAAAACATCTGTATGTTGTAGCCTCCGGCACGGTAGCCTTTGCTCACCACGGCATACACATTGCTCTCCTTTTTATCTAATTTCCACGAAATGCCCACCTTGGGCAACAGTTGGTTGAAGGAATTGCATGTTTCCCTGTTCAGATGCGACACCAAGTGGTTGGTTGCTTCCTGTCCCATCACGTGGGCGGTCATGTTCATCAGCGCCTGCGTGTCATAGCCAATCTTCACGTGGTTATAGTCGTAGCGCAGGCCCAAGGTGGCTGTCAGCCTGGATGTGATGGCAAGACTCGACTCGTGATACACGCCAAGATTGAACTGCGGTGTATGGAACAAGCCGGGCACGATCATCGCCACGTCCATCTTCACACCGCCGGCACGCTCTATGGTCTGCAATGCCATCTGCATGGCCTGTGCCTCGGTCATGCCTTGAGCCTGGAAACGCTGTGCCATGGAAGCAGCCATGGCACTCTTCATTGCGCTTTCTATAGGTTGCGCGATACGGGTAGTCATTCCTGGACCGAAATCCACAGGGGCCAACGTCTTGAGCCACTGGTAACTGCCGAACACTCCAGTGGTGTAGTTCCACCTGCGTTCCCCCGTACTCTTCCAGACGAATTCGTGTGTGAGGGCATTGTGAAGTTGTCGCTCGTTGAGCCTCATCATGTCGAGGGGCAGATAATCCTGGTCCATCTCCATGTTGTCGCGCAGATACTGATAGCTGGTTGTCGACGTCAGCCGATAGCCGTCTCCACGGTATACGGCCGTAAGACCCGCATTGAGCACATCGCGCATATACTTGTTGTCGAACGTGGTGTTGGGCATCTGTGCCCAACCCGTGGCCTCATCCAGTTCGCCATAGGGAAAGGCATTCTGTCTTACATACTGGTAATCGGCAAGGAAGTCGAACGAAAGGCGGTTGTTGGGAGTATAGCCTAAACGCAGCTTGCCGCCTGCCTCGTTGGCAAGCTCTGCCCTACTCCCTGTATGGATGTTGCGCATGGCACCATTCTGTCCGTCATAAAAGGCGGCTATTCCGAAGGCCAGCTTATCGGAAATCTTGCCGTAGTGCGACAATTCCAATTCCCTTCCGAAATGGTTTGTCCATGACAAGCGGATGTCTGTGCCTTGATATTGAAGCGGATTGCGGGTGTAGAGGCGAAGCAGTCCGCCCTCGGTGTTCTGCCCGTAGAGCGTGCCCTGAGGCCCCCGCAACACGTCTACACGGTCGAGCTGATAAGTGTGGAGGTTGTAGGCCGACTTGCAGACAATGGGCAGTCCGTCCACGTAAAGCCCCACAGCTGGATTATTGATGCGCGAACCGATGCCACGCACATAGACCGATGAGGTAAGACGCGAACCGTATGCAGGCATGGTCAACGAGGGCACATAGGAAGAAAGTGCCCTCAAGTCGTCCACGTGAAGACTTTTGAGTTCTGTTTGCGAATAAGAGGAAGAGCTGAGTGGCTGGCGACGCAACCGGAATGTTTCCTTCGGCTGCGCCACCACGACCACTTCGTCGATGTCGTGTACTCTGGAAGAGTCACTCAGGTTATGTTCTCCATTCACATCCTTCAAAGAAGATGCACAAACTGCAACAGGAAGAAACATCAATGCCGTAAGTGACCAGGCATTTTTTTTACTTGTCATTGCTTTTGTTTTGTTACCTTTTTAACGGGTGCAAAATTACAACAATCCTGCAGCATGAGAAATCCTTATTTATGAGGATATTCATCTTCCGGCAACAAGGCAGTAGCATCAGTCGTTCCACATGCCACAATAAGGGCAACGCCCCTTGCGGTGGAGTTGGGCTCCGCAGTTGCCGCACACGTAGCAGCAACGGGCATGGAACCAGTAGCGCTGAAGGGCAAAGAAGATATAGGCTGCCCAAAGAATGTAGCCTATATAATATAAGGTGGTGATGCTAAATACAATGTAATCAATGGCGCACACGCCAGCCAAGCCGCAGAGATAGAGCACAGCTTCGCCCAAGGGCATCTGCTTGCGCACATCGTCTACCACAGCCAATGCCACGATGAGCATCGCCCAAACGGACACAAGGAAAATGCTCAGGATGGTGGGCACCGTGAAGGGATTGAGTGTGGGATGGAAATAGAAATGCCGCCACGTTTCTGGAGCGAACAGTTGGATGCTGGCATAGAACGTGGCTGCCGACGCCACAAGAATGGCAAGCAGCGTGGGATAGAAGGAGTCTATGTCGTTGAAGTGCACTATCTTGGCATTCTTCTTGGCAATCTTACGCATCAGGTAGGCTGATCCCATCAGCGCGATGATGCCCAGGAAGATAAGCAAATGAATGTCGGAGAATGTGGAAATGAACTGCGAGATTGGGTCATCGGGTTCCACCTTCTTGAGCAAGGTCGATTCGTGTGTCCAGCCGAAGGTTTCCTGATCGCGTGCCAACTGCACCCACACAGAGTCTACGGAGTCGGCTGGCAACACACGTATGTCTGCCACTACCAGGTTGTCGTGCCTATACACCACCACCGAGTCGGTGTCGAAGTGGCTGAGCAATTCTTCGGGTTGCTGGCGGAGGAGCACGAGCGAATCGCTCTTCACCACGAAGTTGTAGTTGTTGGTGTAGTGGTGTTTGTCGTAGAACGAGATAGAGTCGCGTTGGCGCTCGCTGTAGCCTGTGAGCACGCCGCGATGACCATAGTTGCTGTAGCACGAGGTGAATGCCAGCAAGGCTGCCATCACCCCAATGAGGTTAAGTATTCTCCGCATAAATATTCATTTGACAGTGTTTGCAATCGAACTCGAGCTTGAACATCTTGCCGTCGGGCAAAGTGAGGAATAAGGGTTCTCGCCAAGCGGGTTGCTTGCCGCCACGTTTCACGCAGTAGCCCAACGTATAGCGCAGACAGTATCGGCAGGTCATGATGTGGCGCAAGTCTGCCACAGCCTCTCCTTGGTTGTCAAACCGGGCAATGTGTGGGTCGGACGCCACCTCATAGGCTTCCGGCACTCCCGTTATGCCACAATCGGCATAAAAACGGCGCGCCTTGCTGTTGGCCACATTGGCCAGAGTCAGCACCCTCGGAGCATCTCCCCTTACGCTGGATGCCTGTGCATGGGGAATGGTCTCTCCCACTTCGAGTGCCAGCGACTGTTGCTGGAGCCGGTCTATGGCGGCACGACGCAAGTCGGCAAGTACACTGGAGGGAATGAATAGAGCCTTCACCTCGGGTGCAATGGACATTTCCGCTGCTTCATAGGGTGTGTTGCCCAACTTGGACAGTTGCCTGCGAATGTTTTCTTCCTGCGGCTTTTGTGCCGTTTGATGGGCAAACACGCACTCGGCAATGCCTTTCCGCCCAGCCTCGTCGGTGACAATGAGCGAGAAGCCTGATGCCGTAGCTACAAGATTCATGCCTATTGTCATCTTGCGCTCGGCTGAGGGCTTCGACAATACCCGTTCGAATTCCATATCGTTGTTGCGGTAGAGAGCCATGCCGGCATGCAGGTGCCGGGGCATCTTGAGGGGGAACAAACGGTTGCCTCGCTCCACGCGGTTCACGCGGAAGCCCTCCAGCTCACGGTCTTCATTGATGAAGCAAAGTCCGTCACCGTTGGCAAACGTGGCTGTTCCTGCCACATTGAACGAATTGCCCCGCAGTTCCTTCACATAGCCCACATACTCTCCCATGGCTTTAGGCGTGTCAAACGAGGCAATGTCGGGTTGTCTGCCGTGAAGGAAGTAGTGGGTAAAACCACGGTTGAACGTTTTCTTCAGATTGGGTTGGAACGTGTAGCTCACCTTGCCCAGCGAGGCACGTCGATAGAGGGCAGGGTTACGGGCTATGATTTCGTTGATGCGCTGGCTATAGGCCGCCACGACGTTTTTCACATAGACGGCGTCCTTGAGTCGGCCTTCTATCTTGAACGACACGGCTCCCGACTGCATCAAGGCTTCCAGTTCGTCTATCTGACACATGTCCTTGAGCGAGAGCAAATGGCGGTCATGCTCCCAGGTCTTTCCCGAAGCATCCACCAAGTCGAACTTCAGTCGGCAGAACTGCGCACAGGCACCGCGGTTGGCGCTGCGTCCGAAGCAGTGTTGGGAGGCATAGCACGCACCCGAATAGCTCACGCACAAGGCACCATGAACAAACACCTCAAGTTCCACGTCTGGATTGTCGCGGTGTATTTGGCTGATTTCCTCGAGAGAGAGTTCACGGGCAAGCACCACGCGGTCGAAGCCAATACTATAGAGCCACTTCACCTTCTCGCCGCTGCGGTTGTCTGTCTGTGTACTGGCGTGCAAGGCAGGCATGCGCTTGCCTTCGGCACGGAGCCGCTGACGCACGTCGTCCATCTCGTGCGCCATCATCTCCAGCACGGCCATGTCCTGCACGAGAATGGCATCCACGCCAATTTCTGCCAGACTGACAAGCGTGGCACGCAGCTGTTCGAGTTCGTTCTCATAGACAATGGTGTTGACCGTCACGTAGACCTTGGCACCAAACTGGTGGGCATAGCGGCAAAGAGTGGCTATGTCGGCAAGCGAATTGCCCGCTGCGGCTCGTGCGCCAAACTGCGGTGCGCCCATGTAGACGGCATCCGCCCCATGGTCTATGGCTGCCATGCCACATTCCAGGTTCTTGGCCGGTGCAAGGAGTTCGATAGTTCTTGTCATCATTTAATGTCGTTGATGTCGAATGGAGTCTCTTGATAAACGTAGTAGTTTATCCAGTTGCTGAACAACAGATTGGCGTGTGCACGCCAAGTGACGATAGGCTGTTCATCGGGATTGTCGTTCCTGTAATAGTGTTTCGGCAAGTCCACGTCGTCACGCTTGCCCCTATCGCGCCGGTATTCACAGTCGAGCGTGATGGGCGAATACTCCAAGTGTCCGGTGACAAAGAATTCCCTGCCACCTCGTGCCATGACCATGCTCACGCCGCTCTCGGGCGACTCTGCGAGGAGTTCCAGCTGTTTGTTGGCAAGCACATCGTCCTTGTGTATCTCCGTGTGGCGGCTGTGCGGCATGTTGAATACGTCATCGAACCCACGGAAGATGGGTTGCTGTGGGTCAAGGGGATAAGTGGGAAACACGCCGAACATCTTTTTCTTCAACGGATATTTGGGGATGCCATAATGATAGTAGAGTCCTGCCTGGGCAGCCCAGCAGATGTAGAGCGTGCTGGTGACGTGGTTTTTCGCCCAACTGAAGATTTGCGTTATCTCCTCCCAGTAGCCCACCTCTTCAAAGTCGAGTTGTTCCACAGGTGCTCCGGTGATGATCATGCCGTCGAACTTCTCGTCCTTCATCTCGTCGAAGTCACGGTAGAACATCATCATGTGTTCTATGGGCGTGTTCTTGGGTGTATGGCTCTTGAGTTTCATGAAGTGGATGTCGAGCTGCAAGGGCGTGTTCGACAACAGGCGCACCAAGTCGGTCTCGGTGGTAATCTTGAGGGGCATCAAGTTTAGAATGACAATGCGCAGCGGACGGATATCCTGTGTCGTGGCACGCGTATTGTCCATCACAAATATATTCTCCTTCTTCAGCAATTCTATTGCCGGGAGTTTATCGGGTAATCTTAAAGGCATAGCTATACGTAATTTGTTGCAAAATTACAACAAATCAGAGAGATGACAAAACTTAATTCACGAAAAAAGGTGAAAGACCGGCTTTGCAGCCTCGGCCTTTCACCCTTCCCATTATTTTCTTTTTACCCTACCAGAGTTCCAGTCGCTGTGCTTTGGGGATAAACATCTTGTCGCCTTCCTTGATGCCGAATGCGTCATACCACATGTCAATGTGGGGCAGCGCACCGTCTACGCGCCACTTGCCGAGTGAGTGTGGGTCGCTCTTGGTGAGGTTACGTATTTCCTTGTCGGTCATGTTGCCGGCCCACACGCCTGCATAGGCCAGGAAGAAACGCTGGTCGGCGGTGAAGCCGTCTTTCTCGGGCAGCGGATTGTCCTTCGTGGCGTTGCGGTAAGCGTTGAACGAAACCATGAGGCCTCCGTGGTCTGCCAGGTTCTCGCCGATGGTCAGGTCGCCGTTGGCATTGAGGTCGGGAAGCACCTTGATGGCCGAGAAGAAGTTGGCATACATGCGGGCACGCTCGTTGAAGTTCTTGGCGTCGCTGGCTGTCCACCAGTCGCGCATGTTTCCGTCCTTGTCGTAGTTGCGTCCCTGGTCATCGAATCCATGGGTCATCTCGTGGCCAATCACCACGCCGATGGCACCATAGTTGAAGGCATCGTCGGCCTCCATGTCGAAGAAAGGCTTCTGCAGGATGCCTGCAGGGAAACAAATCTCGTTGGTGGTCGGGTTGTAGTAGGCATTCACCGTCTGCGGTGTCATCTGCCACTCGTCCTTGTCGACGGGCTTTCCTGCCTTGGTCTCCACCTCGTGAGCGTTCCAGAAGCGGCGGCATGCCACCACATTCTCATAGAACGACTTGGCGGGGTCGATGGTGAGCTTGCTCAAGTCGGTCCACTTGTTGGGGTAGCCAATCTTCACATAGAAGTGGTTAAGCTTGTCGAGAGCTGCGGCCTTGGTGGTGTCGCTCATCCAGGTCTGTGCCTGTATGCGCTCTGCGAGCGAGGCCTGCAGGTTCTTCACCAGCTTCTCCATGCGCTCCTTGGCTGCCGGCGGGAAGAACTGCTTCACGTACATGCGGCCCAAAGCCTCGCCCATCTGTCCCTGTACCAGGTTGGTGGCACGCTTCCAGCGGGGGAAGTTCTGCTGGCGACCGCGCATGGTCTTGCCGAAGAAGTCGAAGTTGGCATCCTCCACCTCGTCACTCAGATAGTTGGCGGCAGAGCAGATGGCCTCCCACTCCATATAGGCACGGAGGGCATTGGCGCTGATAGAAGCGAAATACTTGTTGGCGCCTTCGAGGAATGTGGGCTGACCGACGATCATCTGCTGAATGTCGGCTGCCTTCACACCCTGTGCCAGGCACAGGCCTTCCACGTTGAATGCGGGATACAGCTGCTTGAACTGCTGGAGTGTCATCTTGTTGTAGTTGGCCTCCACGTCGCGCAGTTCTGTGCGGCTCTTGCTCACCTTGGCCAGAGCAGTCTCCACGTCGAGTATGTCGTGCATCTTCTGTTCTGCCACTTTCTGCTTGAAGCCGAACATGCCGAACATGCGCACGATGTGCTTCTTGTAGGCCTCACGGATGTTCTTGGTGGCTTCATCGTTGTCGATGTAGTATTCCTTCTGTCCGAGAGTGATGCCGCCCTGGTAGATGTTGAGGATGTTCTGGCTGGCGTTTTTCTCGTCGGCACCGAAGCCTACGCCCATGGGGAAGCCGTAGCCTTCCACGGCATACTTGAGCTGGAGAGCCTGGAGCGACTTCACGTCCTTGGCTTTCTCCATCTCCTTGAGCAGCGGCATGAGCGGTTTCACGCCGTCCTTGTTGCGGCGCATGGAGTCCATGGCCAGTTTGTAGTAGTCGCTCAACTTCTTTTCCACGGTGCCTTGGGCATAGTGGCCCTTGAGCAGTTCGTTGAGAATACCGTTGATGCGCTTGTTGTTGTCTTCTGCCAGACGGTCGAAGCTGCCGTAGCGCGAATAGGCGGCAGGCAGCGGGTTGTCCTTGATCCACCCGCCACAGGCAAACTGATAGAAGTCGGTGCCAGGCTGGACAGTCTTGTCGAAGTCGGCACTGTGGAGTCCCGAGCCCAACGTCTGTGCCACGCCAGCAAGGGGCATGGCAGCCATTACCATCATGGGGATAATGCTTTTCATTTTCATATTGTTATTATGTTTTATGGTTTTATGCTTTCAGTTCTTCAAGTTCTTCCGAGAGTCGCTCCCACTTTTCCACCTCCTCGTCGAGCACCTTCTTGGTGGAGGTATACTCGGTGATGAGTTCCATGTTCGATGCGTTCTCGGGAGTGCACAGGATGGAGTCGAGTTCCTTGAGTCTTGTTTCCATCTGCTCTATCTTCTTTTCCGACTCTGCCACAGCACGCTCTGCCTTCTTGATCTTCTTCTGCTGTTCCTTGTGCTCGGCATAGCTCTGCTTGGAACTTTTCTCTGCCACCTCCACTGTCTTGGCCTGGGCAACGGGGGTAGTTGAAGCGGCGTTGATGCCTTTGCCGCCCAACTCGTTGAGGTTCTCCAGGTTATGTGCCTGCAGAAAGTCATAGATGCCGCCGATATGTTCGCGCACCTTGCCGCCTCCGAACTCATAGACCTTGGTGACCAGTCCGTCGAGGAACTCGCGGTCGTGACTCACCACGATGGCGGTGCCGTCGAAAGCCTTGATGGCTTCCTTGAGCACGTCCTTCGACGGCATGTCGAGATGGTTGGTAGGCTCGTCGAGGATGAGCAGGTTGACGGGTTCAAGCAGCAGTTTTATCATGGCCAGGCGACTGCGTTCGCCGCCACTGAGCACCTTCACTTTCTTGTCGGAAGCTTCGCCGCCGAACATGAAGGCACCGAGAATGTTCTTGATTTTGAGTCTTATCTCGCCCTTGGCCACGTTGTCGATGGTTTCAAAGACGGTGAGATTCTCGTCGAGAAGCTGTGCCTGGTTCTGTGCGAAATAGCCTATCTGCACGTTGTGGCCCACCTTCAGGGTGCCGGAATAGGGTATCTCGCCCATGATACACTTCACGAGCGTTGACTTTCCCTCACCGTTCTTGCCCACGAACGCCACCTTCTCGCCGCGCTTGATGGTGAGGTTGACGTGCGAGAACACGGTGTGGTCGCCATAATCCTTGCGCACTTCATCGCAGATCACAGGATAGTCGCCCGAACGCAGACAGGGCGGGAACTTCAGGTGCATGGCTGAGTTGTCCACCTCGTCAATCTCGATGGGCACGATTTTCTCCAGCTGCTTGATGCGGCTCTGCACCTGTACGGCCTTGGTGGGCTTATAGCGGAATCGCTCAATGAAGTCCTTCATGTCGGCTATTTCCTTCTGTTGGTTCTCATAGGCACGCAACTGCTGTTCGCGCCGCTCGGCACGCAGCTTCATGTATTCGTCATACTTCACCTTGTAGTCGATGACCTTGGAACAGGATATCTCCAGGGTGCGGTTGGTCACGTTGTTGATGAAAGCACGGTCGTGGCTCACCAGCACCACCGCCTTGGCACTCTGCGCCAGGAACTGTTCGAGCCACTGTATGCTCTCGATGTCGAGGTGGTTGGTAGGCTCGTCGAGGAGTAGC
Organism: uncultured Prevotella sp.; assembly: GCA_905198745.1. GTDB lineage: Bacteria > Bacteroidota > Bacteroidia > Bacteroidales > Bacteroidaceae > Prevotella. Next base: position 88,781 of record CAJKDU010000001.1, read on the forward strand.
ACGTCGGGCTTGCGGAGCAGAATCTTGGCCAGTTCTATACGCATGCGCCAACCGCCGCTGAATTCCGACGTGGGGCGCTCCAGGTCGGTCTTTTCAAAGCCCAGTCCGGTGAGCGTACGCTCTATCTCCGCCTCATAGTTTTCGCCTCCGAGCATCATGAAGCGGTCGTGTTCCTGGGTAAACTTTTCCACGAGTGCCAGATAGCTTTCGCTCTCATAGTCAGTACGTTCTGCCAGTTCCTCATTCATCCGGTCAAGACGTTCCTTCAACTTGGTGTTGTCAGCGAAAGCCTTGCGCGCTTCTTCCCTGACGGTGGTGTCGTCCTGCAGTTTCATCACCTGGGGCAGGTAGCCTATGGTGGTGCCCTGTGGCACAGCCACGGTGCCTGCGGTGGGTTGCTGCAGTCCGCATAATATTTTCAACATGGTCGACTTTCCTGCTCCGTTCTTGCCCACCAATGCCACTCTGTCGTGGTCGTTGATGACATAGCTCACGTCGCTGAACAAGGGTTTCACCCCGAACTCGACCTTTAATCCTTCTACTGATATCATGTTGTCCTTTTACTTTTTCTCCAGCATACTGTAGCTCAATGCGGCTCCAATAGCTGTACAGAATTCTGAATATTTCGGTATGGTGAAATGCACCTTGTAGAGCTTCTCCATGGCGGGATAGACCATGCGGCACTGAGGCAGGAGCGTGAGGTTGCCGATGAGCACAAACTCGCGGATGTCGCTGCCGAGCGAAGAAAGGATGGTGGCAGAGCCTATAGCCTGGAGCACCGTGCAGATGAGTCCCACGGCAATGTCCTCGGGCAAGGCATTGTTCTTGGCCTTGCCGAACAGCGATGCCACGGCGTTCATGGGCAGTCCGGGCAGCGGACGGGCACTGATGTCGCCTATGAGGAGGTTGATGTTGGATATGTCGCCCTGCATGGCCATATTGGAGACCTGCAGTATGTCGTCCGTGTTGAGGAGCAGTCGGGAGAGTCCCTGCAGGGTGCCGCCGCCGATGCCGATGCCGCCAATATGCTCTATGTCGTCGCCGTCACACTTCACAAGCGAAGTGCCCGTGCCCATGCTCACCACAATCATGCGGTCTTTCTTCGACTCAAAGCGAGCGCCCAAACCGTCGGCCACAAACTCCTCGGCCTTGTCGGTGGGCAATCCGTAGATGGGCTTGTCTATGTATGCACAGCCCACGCCGGTGAGCATCACGTGCTCCACCTCTGTGAGTTGTATTTTGTTGTCGTACAGATATTTTCCGAACGCTCCGTAAAGCGATGTGATCGGGTCGGTGGCCTTGATGCGGATAGGCGAAATCACCTTTCCGTCGCGAATGCCAACAATCTTCGTAGTGCTGATACCTACGTCTATGCCTATTACAATTCCCATTATGTCTTGTTTCTTTGCGGATGCAAAAGTACGAATTATTATTGGAATAAGCGACATACAAATCTAACATATTTATGTGGAGGAACCTTGAACGCCTGTCTAAGGTACCCTTGGCAGGCCTCTCCCGAAATGCCTGACCTGCCCCTGCTTACAAGGAATATTTCGCGTTTCACTTGGCGGGCAGAACAAAAAGTAGTAACTTAGCGTCCTCATTTTTAAAACGTATCAATGGAAAACAATACATTTACTGCCATCATAGCCCACGAACTGGCACTTCCGGAACGTGGGGTGGCGAACACACTGCAACTGCTTGAAGAGGGATGCACCATTCCCTTTATCAGCCGGTATCGCAAGGAGCGCACTGGAGGACTGGACGAAGTACAGATAGCCGCCATCAGTGAGCGCAACGACAAAATGAAGGAGATGGCCAAAAGAAAGGACACCATCCGCAACACTATCGACTCGCAAGGCAAACTTACCGACGAACTGAAAAAGCGCATTGACGACTGTTGGGACGCCACCGAACTGGAGGATATCTACCTGCCCTACAAGCCGAAACGGCGCACCAGGGCACAAGTGGCACGCGAACAAGGACTCGAACCGTTGTCGGTCATTCTCATGATGCAACGCGAACAGCAACCGATGGTGGCAGCCCAACGGTTTGTCGGCAAGCAGGTGGGCGACGTGCAGGCTGCCATCAAGGGAGCACAGGACATCATTGCCGAAACCGTCAGCGAGGATGAACAGGCACGCGGACAAGTGAGGGCTTCGTTCAAAAGGGAAGCCGTCATAACAGCCAAAGTGGTCAAGACAAAAGCCGACACGGAAGATGCTGCCAAGTTTGCCGACTACTTCGACTTTTCCGAGCCTCTCCGCCGCTGTTCCTCCCACCGTCTGCTTGCCATCAGGCGAGGCGAAAACGAAGGCATACTCCGCGTGAGCATATCGCCCGACGACGACAATACGTCCGAACGACTCAAGCGCCGCTACGTTCACGGCTACGGCCCTTGTGCCACCTTGGTGGGCGAAGCGGTGGACGATGCCTACAAGCGCTTGCTCAAGCCCAGCATAGAAAACGAGTTTGCCGCCCTCAGCAAGGAGAAGGCAGACGAGGAGGCCATCAACGTCTTTGCCGAGAATCTGCACCAGCTTCTGCTCTCGGCACCACTCGGACAGAAGCGGGTGATGGGTGTTGACCCGGGATTCCGCACGGGTTGCAAGATCGTGTGTCTCGATGCACAGGGCAACCTGCTCCACCATGAAGCCATTTTTCCCCATCCTCCCAAGCCCAACAAACCGGCTGCAGCCTCAGCGCTGGAACAGATGGTGAAACGATATGCTATAGAAGCCATTGCCATCGGCAACGGAACAGCCAGCCGAGAGACTGACTCTTTCATACGCTCGCTCCATTTCGACCATGAGGTGCAGATATTCGTGGTGAGCGAGGACGGAGCATCCGTATACTCGGCATCAAAGACTGCACGCGACGAATTTCCCGACGAAGACGTGACCGTGCGCGGTGCCATGTCCATAGGCAGACGACTCATGGACCCGCTTGCCGAACTGGTGAAGATTGACCCGAAAAGCATCGGCGTGGGACAATATCAGCACGACGTGGACCAGGCCAAGCTCAAGAAGAGCCTTGACCAGACCGTGGAATTCTGTGTCAACTCGGTAGGCGTCAACCTTAACACGGCAAGCAGCTATCTGCTCACCTACGTGAGCGGACTGGGCCCCACCCTCGCCAAGAACATTGTGGACTACAGAAAGGAGAACGGGCCGTTCTCGTCGCGGGCACAACTCAAGAAAGTGCCGCGGCTCGGCCCTGCTGCCTACCAGCAGTGCGCAGGATTTCTCCGCATTCCCGGTGCCCGTAACCCTCTCGACAACAGTGGTGTGCACCCGGAGAGCTATGCCATTGTGGAGCAAATGGCCAAGGACCAAGGGTGCACCGTGAAGCAACTGGTGGACGACAAGGCCAAGCAGAAACTCATAGACATCAAGCGCTATGTCACAAAAGACGTGGGCTTGCCGACGCTCACCGACATCATGCGGGAACTGGAAAAACCGGGACGCGACCCGAGAGAACAAATAGAGGAGTTCAAGTTCGACGACACCGTGCACACACCCGAAGACTTGCACGAGGGTATGGAGTTGCCCGGCATCGTGACCAACATTACCAATTTCGGTGCCTTCGTCGACATCGGGGTGCACCAGGACGGACTTGTACACATCTCCCAACTGGCAGACCGCTACGTGGCCGACCCGACACAGGTGGTGAAACTCCACCAGCATGTCCGCGTTCGGGTGGCGGGCGTTGACCTCAAGCGTGGCCGCATCTCGCTAAGCATGAAAGGCCTGCAACAGGGCTGACCATAACGACCATATACGAACAGAGTCCCCGTATGCCTTTGCATGTGGCATACGGGGACTCTTGTTTTCACGCCTTCCCACACTTCTTGTCAGAAGAGGCGACAGGCATAAAAGTGACTATGCTCGGAAAAGCCCCTGCTGCAAGACCCTTATTCCGTGAAGGTCTTGAGCGTGCGGCTCAGGCGGCCAGCCTTGACCGTCACCTTGACCGTCCCTGCCTTCCGGGTGCTGCGGAGGATGAGCTGCATGCGTCCTGAGCGCACGGGCTTGGTGAAGACGTTGAGGAAAAGGTCGTTGGTGTAGTGGTCACCGTTGTCGAGCGCCACAAAGCGGGCCACCGTGTTGTCGGAGAGGCTCACGGTGAGCGGTTCGGCAAAGCCGGGCACCGTGCGTCCCTTGGCGTCCACGGCTGTGATGTTGACATATTGCAGGTCCATGCCGTCGGCATGCCACAGGCGATCTTCAGGTTGCATGCGCAGGGCAACAGCCTTGCCGGCCGTTTCTATCCTGTGGCGTGCCACCACCTGTCCAGCCTCGTTGCGGGCAATGGCTTCCACACTGCCGCCATGTCCATAGTCCACGTCTGTCCAAAGCAAACTGCCGTGCTGGTCTTTCCGTTCCGCCTTGTTCTCCTTCACGCCAAGGCTATGCCCGTTGACCACGAGTTCCACACTATAGGCATTGGAATAGACCACCACCGTCTGCCTGCTGCCTTCGGGGAAATTCCAATGGTCCAGAATCATGGGGCGTCCCACAATGACATCGTTCCAGCTCACGCTCTCGCCGTTCTTGCTGTCCACCACACCCACACGCACCAACGGCTCGTCGGGCTTGAAGGCCGACTTCACGAGATAGGCCTGCGGATAGGGATGGAGCGTATGGTCGAAGAAAGAATAGTTCCAGCCTTTCTTGGGCCATCCGTTCGACTCGCCCCAGTATTCCACTGCACCCCAGTAGGCCATGCCTACATGGTGGTCGTGGTCCATATTGTAGTAGGGTTCCAGCATCTTGTAGGTCTCAGCCTCACTTTGGAAGAGAATCAGGTCGGGCTTGTAGCAGCAGTAGGCATTGTATTTGTCAGACTGGTAGTTGAACGACGCCACCTCAGTGGCACAGACCAGTTCGGGGGGCACAAGATAATCGTTGAAGTCCTTGTCGTGACGAGTGATGGCTCCGGCTCTGGCAGGGAACATGGCCACGGTGGTGAGGCGTGTGGGGTCGAAGCGCTTGAGCAACTGGTTGAAGATGCGGTAGGTGGTGATGCCCCAGTCGTTGGTGCCGGCGAACCCTGTCCAGCCTTCCTGCACCTGCAGCTCGTTGCCCAAGCTCCAGAGGATGACACTCGGTCGGTTGCGGTCGCGCTTCACCCATTCGGGTATCAACCTGTACCATATATTGGTGAAGGGCTGCCGTCCGCCCCAATAGGCATTGTCGCTCCACTTGTCTATCAGCTCGTCTACCACCAGCATGCCCACCCGGTCGGCTATGCGGGCAAAACTCTCGCTATAGGGATTGTGAGAGCAGCGGATGGTGTTGAACCCGAAGGCCTTGAGCTGGCGCATCATGCGCTCTATGCCGCGGTCAAAGCAAGCGGCTCCCAAGGCTCCCATGTCGTGGTGGTTGGCATTACCCTTGAGAAACAGTTTCTCTCCGTTGAGCCGGAATCCGAACTCGGGCGAGAACTCCAGCTTGCGTATGCCGAAACTCTCAGCCACACTGTCCACCATCACACCCTTTGACCTGACGATAACCTCAGCGCTATAGAGTTGAGGAGTGTCGGGCGACCACAGGCTTGGGCTCGCCACTTCTATCTCGGGCATCTTCACCTCCTCCGTGGCGTGGTGGGTGTGCTGGGGCATAGTGGCCTCGGCCTGTCCTACCACATGGCCCTGACTGTCTTTCAAGCGAGCCAGCAGACTGACGTCCTGCTTCTGCCATCCTTCCACTTCGACCTGCACACTGACCGTGGCACGCGAGGGGCTCACCTCGGGTGTGGAAACGAACACGCCGTGACGGGCTATGCGCGTGGGATTCTGCACCTGGAGATACACGTCACGGAAGAGGCCGCCTCCGGTATACCAGCGTGAGCCTTTGTCGGGTCCGGTCGAGGCATAGACCGCCACCACATTGTCGGCATCATAGCGCAGATAGGGGGTGAGGTCGGCTTCCAGCCCCACATAGCCATAATCGGTAGAGGCTATCTTGTGGCCATTGAGGTAGACATCACCCAGATAGATGATGCCGCCGAAATCGAGGCTCACCTTGCGGCCACGCCACCTGGGATCTGCCTTGAAGGTCTTGCGGTACCAGCCCTCACACATGGGTTTAAATCCACGAGAGCCCTTGGCCTGCCGTGACCAGGGCTGCTCGAACTGGAAGTCGTGGGGCAAGTCGAGCGTGCGCCACGAGGAGTCGTCGAGTGTGGGAGAGGCGAAGTCGGTGGACCGGTTTGACGGGGTAACCAGACAGAATTTCCATCCGAAGTTGAACAGTCTGTGGCGGTCTGCCACAAACTGCGACAAGGGGCGGTTGCCCGTCACCTCCTCGTCCTTGAAGGTTTGATACTGAGCGCTGGCGGGAACCGACAGGCACACCAATAGCAAATAGAGAATTGTTTTACTCAGGTTCATGGTTCATCTGGTCTTAAAGATTGATATTCGTCGCACGAGATAAGGCGGGGAGTCTGAACGATTCCAAAGCGTGGAGGCATGCGTTTGCTTATCCGTTTCAAAGTTACTAATAATTTTCCACATATACAAATCTATCCTGTTGAAAATAAGGGGGAATAATGGGAAAAATGAGGAAACAGGCTGTAACAACAGGCAACGGAAAAGGAACAAAAGAAAACTCCCAAGGCTGCATGCAAAAGCATGGCATGCGGCCTTGGGAGGGAGAACACCGTGGAGCGGTTAACGGCTCGACAGGTGCAGAAAGCGGGTAATCATGTGGCCCACACTGCGGTCCATATTGTCTATGAACGCATCGAGGATGGTGGAGGAACCGTCGAGCGGCACCACATCATAGTCGGCTATGGCTGCCGGTATCAGACAGCTGTTGCCCGAGCGGAGCACTATCTCGTCGCCTGTGGCGCGCATCTTGATCTTGCAGTCGCCGCGCATGCACACACAGATGACGAAGCTGTCGTATTTCAGCAAGTTGCGATGGAAGGGATGGGTCACACTGCTCACTCTCACACTGAAATAGGGTGAATCTATAATCAGGTTGGCACTGTTGGTTTCGTCGCGATAGATGGTGCGATACTCCTCCTCCACATGGAAGTTGAGAGCCCGGGCAGCCAGTTCGGTATGCAGCTCACGGGGCTTGCCGTCGAGTCCGGGACGGTTGTAATCGTAGATGCGGTAGGTCACGTCGGACGACTGCTGCACTTCGCAGAGCAATATTCCGCTACCAATGGCGTGCACCCTGCCTGCAGGCAGATAGAACACGTCGCCGCGTTTCACCTCATGCTTGGCAAGCACGTCGGTGATGGTGCCGTCGGCTATGCGCCGCTTATATTCTTCGGGAGTGATTTCCTGCTTGAACCCTGCATAGAGGAAGCTGCCGGGCTGTGCGTCGATGACATACCACATCTCCGTCTTTCCCGACTTGCCGTGCTCTCGGCGCGCCATCTCATCGTTGGGATGTACCTGGATGCTGAGGGGCTTGGCAGAGTCGATGAACTTCACCAGAAGCGGCAGCTGGCCGTTGTATTTCTCGCTCACGGCCTTGCCGAGAATTTCGTCGGGTGCCTCGTCGACCACCGACACGAGGTCGCGCCCTGCCAACTCGCCATTGCTCACAATGCTCTTGCTTGTCGGCACGGCACTCACTTCCCAGCTCTCACCAATATTTTTCTGCTGCATGTCCAGTCCCTTGTAGCCGCAAATGCGGTCACCGCCCCACACCACAGTATGGAGGTTGGGCTGGAACAACAAAGGATACAATCTGTTCATCTTGTTCTAATTGCTTTACTTGAAGTTTGCACTGCTCCCGAAACGGAAGAAACAATCGCATTCCGGAAGACAAGCGCAAAATTACATTTTCTTTTCCTAACTGCCAAAAACATGCCCCACTTTTCTGTTATAACCATCCTGAAATCTGTCTGTCCCTTCTTGCACACGAAATGATCCGTCGTGTCCACTCTTTTCGTGAGGGAGGATGGCGAATCTACAGGGGTAAATCCAGCCCGTTAACATTCGTTAGTAACAGATTTCAGAGATTAGAACAGGAAGAGCAAAAAGATTATCTTTTCCACGCAAAAGTGAAAAAACATCAGAAGTTGATGTCAAAAAACGGCATGAAAGAAGTGTGTTTTTATGTGTGCAAAAATACTCCGTTAACATTAAATTAACGCTCGTTTGGTTGGTTTGAAGCACGATACAGCGTCTTTCATGCACAGTTTTGAATGCAGAAAAGGCTTTTTTCAAAGGTGTCACGCCCGAAAATCTTAAAAAGGAAGAAATCGAAGAGCTGCATAAATCGTCTTTATTCACCTTAGTATCAGTCGTTTTGCTATCGTTTTTATAAATCCTCTAAATGTTAAAAACAGGCGAGCGTGACGTGACAGTTCAAAATATATGCATGGTAGGTATGGTTGTTAATAATTTTAATATAAGATATCATATATATTATATTATTTTTTCTTGCTTACGATTCGTGACATATAGCACGCATATATAAAGCGTGACGTCACGTTTCGACTGTTTGCAAGCAAGGATGGAGAGACGTTTTATTTGATGATAGTTTTTCTTTACATCTTCGCCGTATCGCGTATGGGGCTGCGTCTTCCTTCGGCAGCAATAGTTTGCAGACAAGTAACGGGCTGCGTTATCAGCAAGGCAGAAGTCAGTTAGTGTGCCGTTAGCCGTGCGTTACCCTGCCGTTAGCATCCGTTAGTGTGCCGTTAGCGTCTGTTTGTGTGCCGTTAGCGGTGAGCAGATGCGCTCGTGGAGTGCAGAACGTTTCATCTTTCTTTACACGTATCGGTTGCGCGACATGTTTTTTCATTGTCCGTGTCTTTTTGGCATGGTTTTTGCTATAGCCCATTGCACACTGCAAAAGGCCGAAATAAAACGCATATTTGGGGAAACTGTCACGTTTTTACTGATTCAGCGGTCACTTATCCCGTAAACACGGAGGTTTCCGCTTGTTGATCGGGAGCGAACTATCCGCGAGCAGGAAGCCTTTTGGAGGGTACGACTTACAGTTTTACAACAGACGGACAACAATCATTTGCCATTTCCCGATGGCCCCTTTCTCTGCCCGGCTTGCCATGCAAGGCATTGGTCATGAACGTATGCACGCACGTTTCGAACGTCCCTGTTTTTGCCCGACATGGCTTCAGGGAGCAAACCTTGTAGCCCAGGGTGTTACTCCGTCATGCCCTGACTATGCTTTCTGTCCGCCCGACAAGCAAACCTGCATGGGGTTGCCTGCCCCATTCGCTCGCCAAGCCATGGAGCCATGCCCATGATTGCTGCAGCACGATTCGGGCAGGCACGACAAAAAAAAGTGACAGAACACATCCGTCACGGACGTTTCTGCCACATAAATATATAAAGGTATATAAGTTACTTCTTGGCCGCTGGCTTGTATGCCTTGTTGAGTCCGGCAATCACCTCGTTGGTGATGTCGTATGCCTTGTCGGCACAAAGGATGTTGTCGCCCTGCTTGGCGAAAATCATGGCATACTTCTTGTCCTTGTTGTAACGTGCCAGATAGTTGTGGATGCTGTCGGAGAGCGCCTTGTTATACTTGGCCGTCTCGGTCTGGAATTCGCTGCTCAGACGCTGGTTGAGGCTCTGCAGGTCAGCGTTCTGCTTCTGCAGGTTGGCATTTACAGCCTCAGCCTGCTCACGCGTATACTTGTTGGCCTGGATGTCCTGCTGGAACTTGGCGGCAGCCTGCTGCAGGTTGGCGTTTTTCTGGCCGAGTGTGTTCTGGATGTTCTGGCCCTTCTTCTCGAGAATGAGCGAATAGTCCTTGCAGAACTTATACTGCGACATGATAGAGTCTACCTCGACATAAGCGAACTTGACATCGCCGGAAGCCTGCGAAGCAGATGCGGGTTTCTCGTCAGCCTGTGCGTTCTGCTTGTTGCAAGAAGTCATGGCAACAGCTGCGAAAGCCGCCAAAGCCACGATGCGGAAAAAGTTTCTTTTCTTCATTTTCTGTTATGATGTTTGTTTCTATATATAGCAATAATTAACACGGGAAATGGCAGTGTTTGTGCCAATTTTCCTAACTTTGCACTTGCAAAGGTAATGATTTCTTTATGAATACAAACAATAAATTCAATAAATAATGAATAAAAGTGATTTAAAACCCGCATGCGTATTCGAGCAATTCGCTAAAATCAATGCCATTCCCCGCCCTTCCAAGCACGAGGAAAAGATGATTGAGTATCTGAAAAACTTCGGCGAAAGCCACGGACTGGAAACGGAAGTGGACGAAACCGGCAACGTGATTATCAGAAAGCCTGCCACCAAAGGCTACGAAAATAAGAAGACCGTCATCCTGCAGAGCCACATGGACATGGTGTGCGACAAGCTGGTTGACGTGGACTTCGACTTCAGCAAGGACGCCATACAGACCTATATCGACGGCGAATGGCTCACAGCCAAGGGCACCACACTGGGTGCCGACGACGGCATCGGCGACGCCATAGAGCTTGCCATCCTGGAGAGCAACGACATCGAGCACGGCCCTATCGAGTGTGTGTTCACACGCGACGAGGAGACACAGCTCACCGGTGCCATGGGCATGAAGGCAGGATTCATGAAGGGACAGATGCTCATCAACCTCGACTCTGAAGACGAGGGACAGATCTTCGTGTCGTGTGCAGGCGGACGCGCCACCACAGCCCTGTTCAAGTTCAACCGTGAAGAGGCACCCGAAGGCTACTTCTTCATGGAAGCTTCGCTCAAGGGACTGAACGGCGGACATTCCGGCGACGACATCGAAAAGAAGCGTGCCAATGCCATCAAGGTGCTCGACCGCTTCCTATACATCGAACTGCAGAAGACCGATCTGCGCCTCGTGTCGTTCAACTCAGGCAAGATGCACAATGCCATCCCACGCGACGGCAAGGTAGTGTTTGCCGTGCCTGCCGCACAGAAAGAGCAGGTGAAGGCCGACTGGAACGTGTTCATGGCTGGCGTGGAAGACGAGTTCCACGTGACCGACCGCAGCATGGAACACCGGCTGGAGAGCACCGAGGCTGCCAAGGTCATCGAGAAGAAGGTGGCAGACAACTTCATCCGTGCCATCCAGGCTCTCGACAACGGCGTGTTCGCCATCTGCCAGGACCCCGAGCTCAACGGCATGGTGGAGACATCGAGCAACGTGGCAAGCATCGTGACCTCGGAAAACGAAATCAGCATCGTGGCAAGCCAGCGCTCCAACGTGATGAGCAACCTGGACAACATGTGCAACACCGTGAAAGCAGCCTTTGAGCTGGCTGGTGCCGAAGTGGCACAAACCGACGGATATCCTGCATGGAAGATGCGCCCGAACAGCGAACTGACCGAGCTGGCAGTGAAGACCTACGAGAAGCTGTTCGGCAAGAAGCCCGTGGTACGCGGCATCCACGCAGGTCTGGAGTGTGGACTGTTCTCCGAGCGTTATCCCGACCTCGACATGGTGTCGTTCGGACCTACACTCCGTGGCGTGCACACACCCGACGAGAAACTCTTGATTCCGACTGTAGAGATGGTGTGGAATCACTTGCTGGAGATTCTCAAGAATGTGCCTGAAGAATAAAGGAACAAAACCACAGACAACCCATATTCGGGTAGAAGAGCCGCAGGGCTCTCCTACCCGATTTTTCTTTAAAACCAAAACGGTGACCACAAGCCGTCGCGGACCATTGTCACCCTCTACTTATTAAAACCCTAAAATAAATTCTTGCGTACTATGATAAGAATATGAAAGATTAATGGAAAGTTAGGTGTAGAAAGCTGTTAGAGCGGAAGGAAGAAGTTCTCAGACGCGAGACACTTCTTTCCCCACCGCCTTTGCCACAGGGCAATAGAAATAGATTGTTCCAGGTAGTAATGTATACCTTTGCACGAAAAGAAGCGCCACGTCAGAATGGTACAACTTCGAAGGCCAGCAGCAAGACTATCTCACCCGCAACGATGAACAGTCCCCAAAACAGATGCACCAAACCTTCTTCATTCTTTCTGAGCCAAGAGTAAGCCCTTGATGGCCATGACGGGCGCGCTGAAGTTTGTTTTAAGTTTATCATATCATTCTATTTTGTTTCGTTCGATTGGTGCTGCAAAAGTAAGTCAAGAAGAGGTGCGATGCAAATATCAGCAGACGTAAAAGAACGTAAAAAGCTAAAAAACAAACGTAAAAAGGCGTAAAAAGACAAGAAAATGCCGTATATTTGCCGCACGGACCAACACTATATCTATGACCTTTCAACTCAAAGAGCGGTTGGAAACATTTATCAACAGCCGCACAGTCAACCGCGAAGAGCGTACCCGCCTCATAGTGTTCCTCATCAGCAACGTGATGTTCCTGACGGGATTGCCTCTGCACATCCTCGGATACATTGGTGCCGACGACCCGTCACTGCATGGCATATCTGCCGTGTTTTGGTTTTTGCTCGTCTTCATTTTTCTCCTCTACCTGTGGAAAAGGGTTACGCTGATACAAACCATCTGCGTCTTTGCCATCGTTTCGCAACTGACAGAATCGGCACGTATTGTCTATCTTGCCACCGAAATGCCCGACAACTTCGAGCGCGTGATTGTGATCAACCTGGTCATATCGTTTGCCATAGTCATCTACCTTGTGCTTGCTTTCGTCAAGACCGTGCCCGCAATAGTTACCGCCATCAACCTGCTCACCATATTCTATGCGTCGTACATCAACCCGCAAGCCGTAAACCCCCACTTCCTGCTCCTTTTCTCATTCATAGAAATCTTCTCGTGCATATTGGGCTACATCATTTGGCACAGCATGCACAGCCTGCAGCAGGAAACCACTGAATACATGAAAACACAGGACGGCATACTTGAAGCATTCGGAATGAGCAAGCAAGAGCTGGTGGCCTACCTGCAAATGTGCCGCAACAACAGACAGGAACAGAAAACCATCACGAACTTCTTCAACTACCTCGACGAACAGTCGGAGAAGAACCTGCTCAACGCCGTGGAGCAACGAAAGGCCGAAATCAGGCTCCAACAGGAAAACTTTGCCCGCCTCTACCCTCAACTGACGCCCACGGAACTGGAAGTTTGCCGGCTGGTGATGAACGGAAAAACCGTGAACGACATAGCCCGCATCATGGACAAGAGCACAAACAATGTCAGCACCGTACGGATACACATCCGCAAGAAATTAGGCCTGCAGCCTGGCGACGACTTGAGGAAAGCACTCTGTGAGGCTGTGAAATAAACGAGATGACAAGCGGACAAGGCCAAGCGACCGATTGTTTTTCCTGTCCGGCCAGTCTTCACCCCAACCGGAGACACAAGTACCACTCCCTATCAAAGACCAACCCAAAATGACACTCGGGAACCACAAATATCTTTTTGGCACACATTTTGCTTGACACCTACATAAACAAACAAAACAACTAAAAATATGCAGAAAGGTAATATCGGGGTTACAACCGAGAACATTTTCCCCGTCATCAAAAAGTTTCTCTACTCAGACCACGAGATTTTTCTCCGTGAAATGGTGTCGAATGCAGTAGACGCAACGCAAAAGATAAAGACATTAGCCGAGAAGGGAGACTTCAAAGGCGAATTGGGCGACTTGACAGTGCACGTGAACCTGGATAAGGACAAGGGCACGCTGACTATCAGTGACCGCGGTATAGGCATGACAGAAGAGGAAATAGACAAATACATCAACCAGATTGCGTTCTCTGGCGTGAACGACTTCCTCGACAAATACAAGGACAACGCCAATGCCATCATCGGCCACTTCGGACTGGGCTTCTACTCCTCGTTCATGGTGAGCAAGAAGGTGGAAATCATTACACGCAGCTACAAGGACGGCGCCAAGGCCGTGAAATGGAGCTGTGACGGAAGTCCTTCGTACGAAATATCTGAAGCCGAGAAAGAAGGACGCGGTTCGGACATCGTACTCTACATTGACGATGACTGCAAAGAATTCCTCGAGAAGAACAAGATAGAAGAGTTGCTCAACAAATACTGCAAGTTCCTGCCAGTACCTGTGGCCTTCGGCAAAAAGACAGAATGGAAGGACGGCAAGCAGGTGGACACCGACGAGGACAACATTATCAACAACGTGGAACCCCTGTGGACCAAGACACCCAGCACACTGAAAGACGAGGACTACAAGAGTTTCTACCGCACCCTCTACCCCATGCAGGACGAGCCGCTGTTCTGGATTCACCTCAACGTGGACTATCCGTTCAACCTCACCGGCATACTCTACTTCCCGAAAATCAAGTCGAACATCGACATACAGCGCAACAAGATACAACTCTATTGCAACCAGGTATTCGTCACCGACCAGGTGGAAGGCATCGTGCCTGAATTCCTCACCCTGCTCCACGGTGTCATCGACTCGCCCGACATTCCGTTGAATGTGAGCCGTTCATACCTGCAGAGCGACAGCAACGTGAAGAAAATCTCCACCTACATCACCAAGAAGGTGGCAGACCGCCTGCAGAGCATCTTCAAGGAAGACCGCAAGGACTACGAACAGAAGTGGGACGATCTGAAGATATTCATCAACTACGGAATGCTCTCGCAGGAAGACTTCTACGAGCGCGCCAAGGACTTCGCGCTGATGAAAGACGTGGAAGGCAAGTACTTCACCTTCGAGGAATACAAGACTCTCATCAAGGACAACCAGACCGACAAGAACGGACAGCTGGTGTATCTCTACGCCAACAACAAGGACGAGCAGTACACCTATATCGAGGCAGCCAAGAAGAAAGGCTACAGCGTGCTTCTGCTCGACGGACAACTCGACACGCCAATGGCCTCCATGCTGGAACAGAAACTGGAGAAGAGCCGCTTCGTACGCGTGGACAGTGACACCGTAGACAGACTTATCGTCAAGGAAGACCTGAAGAAGAGCGAACTGAATGACACAGACCGTGCCAATTTGTCACAGGTGTTCCGTTCACAACTGCCAACACTCAACAAGGTGGAATTCAATGTGGAAGTGCAGCCCCTGGGCGAAGAAGGCCAGCCAGTGCTCATCACACAAAGCGAGTATATGCGCCGAATGAAAGACATGAGCCGTTACCAGAGCGGCATGTCGTTCTATGCACAGATGCCAGATGCCTACAGTCTGGTTCTCAACAATGAGCATCCGCTCATCAAGAAAGTGCTCGAAGAGGAAACAGCCAACTGTGGAGAAGCCCTCAAGCCCATCGAGAGCGAAATGAAGGGACAAGAGGCACGACTCGCAGCCCTGCACCAGACACAGAGCAAGAAAAAGCCGGAAGAACTCACACAGGAAGAGAAGGACGACCTGAAGAACACAGAGAAGGCCATAGAAGACCAGCGCGAGAAGAAAAACAAGATTATAGCCGACTATGCAAAAGACAACAAGGTGGTGCACCAACTCATCGACCTCGCCCTCTTGCAGAACGGCATGCTGAAGGGCGCAGCCCTCAACAAGTTCCTCGAAAGAAGCGTGGAAATGATCGGCAAGTAAAGACTTCACAGATAATACAGAATAGTTGTAAGGCGACAGGCACAAGGTCTGTCGCCTTATTTTTTATACTTACACGCGCGCATTTAATTGTTTTTAACTACACTGCATACAACTTTTTCTGTCAATGTCTTGTCACATTCACAGATTTTTATTTACTTTGCAATATAATCAATCACTAATTAAAACTATTCTTCATGATGAACACGACCGAAACCGAGAATCGCTGTGGTCTGAAAAGAAAAGATTTCCAGACCACCATCAATGGGAAAAATACAGATTTGTATATCCTGAGAAACAAGCAAGGCAACGAAGTTGCAGTAACCAACTACGGAGGAGCAGTGCTGGCCATCATGGTGCCCGACCGCAACGGCAACTATGCCAATGTGATCGAAGGTCACGACAGCATAGAGCACGTGGTGAACAGTCCGGAGCCATATCTGAGCACACTCATCGGCAGATACGGCAACCGCATCTGCAAAGGCAAGTTCCAACTGCACGGCAAGGAATACTCACTTGCTCTCAACAACGGTGCCAACTCACTGCATGGCGGCAACAAAGGATTCAATACGAAAGTGTGGGACGCCCTGCAGATGAACGACCAGTCTGTGGTGATGAACTACGTGAGTTCCTACGGTGAAGAGGGATACAGCGGTGAACTGAAAGTAACCGTCATCTACACCTTCACCGACGACAACGAATTCACCATCGAGTACATGGCCACCACCAACAAGAAGACCATCGTCAACCTCACCCACCACGGTTTCTTCAACCTGGCAGGCATTGCCAATCCCTCACCGACAGTTGAGAACGTGCTCTGCGAAATCAACGCAGACTACTACCTGCCCATCGACGAGACATCTATCCCTACAGGCGAAGTGAGATTCGTGAAAGACACTCCTTTCGACTTCCGCACACCCAAGGCCATAGGACAGGACATCAATGCCGACAATGAGCAAATCAAGAACGGCACAGGCTATGACCACAACTACGTGCTGAACAAGAAGGAAGAGGGCGAACTCAGTTTTGCAGCCCGACTCACCGAACCTACCAGCGGACGCACCATGGAGGTATACACCACGGAACCAGGCATACAACTCTACACCGGCAACTTCCTCTTCGGATTTGAAGGCGCACACGGTGCCACATTCCCCAAAAGAAGTGCCGTCTGCCTGGAAGCACAACACTTCCCCGACACGCCAAACCATCCATACTTCCCGTCAGTGGTGCTTGCACCAGGCGGACAATACAAACAAAAGACCATTTACAAGTTCGGCGTGGCCAAGTAAACGTGAAAACACCTTATTATATTAAATAACTAATCATTTAGCAGGTTCAAGCGCTGTAGTCTCCGAATATCATAATTCCGAGCTACAGCCCTTGAACTTATGGCTATTCATTCAAAACAATACAGAAACCAAGAACTCAAAATGAGCAATCAAGCAAAACAACAAGGGGGAAACATGGTGGCCATTATCACGATGTGCTTCATCTTCGCCATGATTTCGTTCGTCACCAACATGGGCGCCCCGTTCGGCAACATCTGGGGCTACAAATATGAGTGGGCATCCATGATGGGTAACATGATGAACTTCGCAGCCTACCTTTTCATGGGAATACCTGCTGGAAAGATGCTGGAAAGCAAGGGATACAAGAAAACAGCACTTATAGCTCTCGGTGTGGGTATTGTGGGCCTGGCCATACAATACACATCGAGCATCGTGGGCGACAACATAGCCTTGTTCAAAGTAAACGGAGGTGATGTGTGCCTCAACCTGATTATCTACCTGATAGGCGCCTTCATCTGCGGATTCTGCGTGTGCATGCTCAACACTGTAGTGAACCCCATGCTCAACCTTCTGGGTGGCGGCGGCAACCGCGGCAACCAGTTCATACAGCTTGGAGGAACGCTCAACTCGCTCACCGCAACCCTCACTCCACTGCTCACCGGCGTGATGGTGGGCACAGTGACCAAGGAAACAAGCATGAGCAATGTAGCTCCGCTGCTGTTCATAGGCATGGGCGTATTTGCCGCAGCTTTCGTGATTATCAGCATGGTGACCATACCGGAACCACAGGCAGAACACAAGGACGAGAAATACGAAAGCAGTCCTTGGGCTTTCCGCCACTGCGTATTGGGCGTTATTGCCATCTTCTTCTATGTGGGTGTGGAAATTGGTATCCCAGCCCAGCTCAACTTCTACATCACCAACATGCACTTCGAAGGTGCAGCCTCCGTGGGCGGAGCCTTTGCTGCCGTCTACTGGCTGCTGATGATGTGCGGCCGCTTCCTCAGCTCGTTCATCAGTGGCAGCGTGTCGACCAAGGTCCAGATGACCGTCGTGTCGGCAGTGGCCATAGCCCTGCTGCTCGTAGCCATCATCATGCCTGAAACCAGCACCATCAACTTCAACATGGCAGGCGACTCCGGCGTGGCCAAGTTCTTCAAACTGGCAGCCAACGAACAGGGCATGGTGGCTTTCACTATTCCGGCCAAGTGTGTGCTCATTGCCCTTTGCGGACTGTGCACATCCATCATGTGGGGCGGCATCTTCAACCTCGCTGTCGAAGGTCTCGGCAAATACACTGCCCAAGCATCAGGCATCTTCATGATGATGGTGGTAGGCGGCGGCATCATGCCCCTCTTCCAGGACGGCATCGCCAAGGCAGCAGGCCCCATCGCCAGCTACTGGCTCATCATCGCCATGGTGGCTTACATCCTGCTGTACACCCTCTTCGGAAGCAAGAACGTGAACAAAGACATCCCCGTATAACTAACATTATCAATCAACAAACTAAAACTTTATAACTATGGAAATAGAACATGTGAGAAGTCGTTTCATCAAGCATTTTGATGGACAAACAGGAAATATATACGCATCACCGGGCCGTATCAACCTCATAGGCGAGCACACAGACTACAACGGAGGATTCGTATTCCCTGGTGCCGTGGACAAAGGCATCATGGCAGAAGTGCGACCTAACGGCACAAACACCGTGATGTGCTACTCCATTGACCTGAAGGACCGCGTAGAATTCAAGGTTGACGACCCACAAGGCCCACGTGCAAGTTGGGCACGCTACATCTACGGCATTGTGCAGGAAATGCGCAAGTTGGGTGTAGACGTGAAGGGATTCAACACTGCCTTCTCGGGCGACGTGCCCCTCGGAGCAGGCATGTCTTCGTCTGCAGCCTTAGAGAGTTGCTTTGCCTATGCCATCAACGATCTTTTCGCCAACAACCGCATTTCCAAGTGGGACATGGCGTTGGCAGGTCAAGCCACGGAGCATAACTACTGCGGCGTGAACTGTGGCATTATGGACCAGTTTGCAAGCGTGTTCGGCAAAGAAGGATGCCTGATGCGTTTGGATTGCCGTAGCCGTGAGTTTGAATACTTCCCCTTCAAACCGGTAGGCTACAAACTCGTGCTCCTCGACTCCGTGGTGAAACACGAACTGGCAGGTTCGCCCTACAATGACCGTCGCAATAGTTGTGAAAACGTAGTGAAACACATTGCAGCCAAGCATCCGGAAGGAAAATTCGAGACGCTGCGCGACTGCACATGGGAACAACTCGACGAGGTGCGTCAAGAAGTGGGAGAAGAGGACTACAAGCGTGCCCGCTTCGTTCTCGGTGAGAAAGACCGCGTGCTCGCTGTATGCGATGCCCTTAACGCAGGCGACTACGAAACCGTAGGCAAGAAAATGTATGAGACTCACGAGGGACTGTCGAAAGACTACGAGGTAAGTTGCGAGGAACTCGATTACCTGAACGATCTCGCCAAGGCCAATGGAGTGACCGGAAGCCGCATCATGGGCGGAGGTTTCGGAGGATGCACCATCAACCTGGTGAAAGACGAACTCTACGACCAGTTCATTGCTGACGCCAAGGCAAAGTTTGCCGCAAAATACGGACATGAGCCTAAGGTGTATGATGTGGTAATAAGCGACGGCTCAAGAAAAGTCTGCTAACCATTCACCCTCAATATAAGAAAAGCGTGCTTGCCCCAAAGGCTTGCACGCTTTTCTTTTGTGCGCACACAGCAACACAAACACTTAAAAAGTGTTATTTAAGCATTCTTTGGATAAAAAAGAAGAGAACAATAGATACAATGTATAGATATTTATTGTAATTTTACACCCAAATCAAGAAAAACAAAACCAACAACCAAATCATGAGAAAAGCAAAGACACTTCTTTGGAGCACAGGCCTCGCCACATTGCTCCTCGCGGCCTGCCAATCGGCCCCACAGTCAAACCTGACCGTATCGGGTCTCGACCCAACGGCTTTCGACTCTACCGTCAACGGCAAGCCCGTGAAACTCTACACCCTTAAAAACGACAACGGCATTGAGGTGTGCATCACAAACTTCGGCGGCCGTGTGGTATCGCTTGTGGTTCCCGACAAGAACAAAACGCCCACGGACGTAGTGCTCGGATATGACAACCTGAAGCAATACACAGATTCGGTGAACAGTCCGAGCGACTTTGGCTCTACCGTAGGACGCTATGCCAACCGCATCAACAAGGGCAAACTGACGGTGGCTGGCAAGAAGTACCAACTGCCTCGAAACAACTTCGGCCACTGCCTGCATGGAGGAACGTCAGGATGGATGTATCAGGTATATGACGCCGTACAGCCCAACGACAGCACTCTGAAACTGTCCATCGTCTCACCCGACGGCGACAACGGATTCCCCGGTACCGTGAAGGCTACAGCCACATATACAGTGCTGAGCGACAACACGTTGGACATCAAGTTTGAAGCAACGACTGACAAAGAGACCGTCATAAACATGACCAACCACAGTTACTTCAATCTCAATGGTGACCCGTCGAAACCGGGCACAAACATGATTCTCTATGTCAATGCGGACAAGTTCACCCCCACCGACTCTACTTACATGACTACCGGCGAAATTCTGCCAGTCTTCAGCAGTCCGTTTGACTTCCGCAAGCCAAGAGCCCTCTACACCACTATTGACGATACCACCAACTATCTCATCAAGAATGCACAAGGCTACGACCACAACTGGTGTCTGAACACCTACAAGAACGGTAAAGGCGACGACACCAAGGTGTGTGCCTCGCTCTATTCACCCACAACGGGCATCTTCCTGAGAATGTACACCAACGAACCAGGCGTGCAGGTATATACAGGCAACTTCCAGGGCACAGGCATCAGTTGCAAGCACGGCATCAAATATCCCAAGCACGTATCCGTCTGCCTGGAAAGTCAGAAATATCCAGACTCTCCCAACAAGAAGAAATGGCCTTCACCATATCTCAAGCCCGGAGAAAAGTACTACAGCCATGTGGCCTACAAGTTCTCTGTAAGAACCAAGGAAGAATAACAAAGAAAACCAATAACAATAAAAAGACATGCAATTATTAGACTGGATTGTGATAGGTGTCTTCTGCTTGGCACTTATCGGTATCGTATTATGGGTGGTCAAGCAGAAGAACAATGACTCTGCCGATTACTTTCTGGGAGGTAAGGACGCTACATGGATAGCGATCGGTGCTTCCATCTTTGCCTCCAACATCGGTTCGGAACACCTGATTGGACTTGCAGGAGCTGGTGCTTCGAGCGGAATGGCCATGGCCCACTGGGAAATCCAAGGATGGATGATTCTTATTCTTGGATGGGTGTTCGTCCCCTTCTATACCCGCTCCATGGTTTACACCATGCCCGAATTCCTCGAACGCAGATATAACAAGGAAAGCCGTACAATTCTATCAGTCATCTCGCTCATCAGCTACGTACTTACCAAGGTGGCTGTGACGGTGTATGCCGGAGGATTGGTGTTCCAGCAAGTGTTCGGTATCAAGGAACTGTGGGGCATTGACTTCTTTTGGATTGCAGCCATCGGATTGGTGCTCATCACTGCCATCTACACCATCTTCGGCGGCATGAAGAGCGTGCTCTATACTTCCGTGCTACAGACGCCTATTCTCCTCTTGGGGTCCCTGATTATCCTTGTGCTCGGACTGAAAGCAGTAGGCGGTTGGGACCAGGTGATGACCATCTGTTCTCTGGAACCTGTCAACGAATATGACGATCACATGACCGACTTGATACGTGACCTCCGCGACCCGCAGTATCCATGGCTCGGAGCATTGGTAGGTTCGGCCGTCATCGGCTTTTGGTACTGGTGTACAGACCAGTATATCGTTCAGCGTGTGCTCTCCGGCAAGAACGAAAAGGAAGCTCGCCGCGGTACCATCTTCGGTGCATATCTGAAGTTACTGCCCGTGTTCATCTTCCTCATCCCCGGCATGATTGCCTACGCCCTGAACCAGAAGAACGGAGGATTCCTGCCTGTAGACGCCACCGGTGCAGTTTTGAGCGATGCAGCATTCCCCACACTCGTGGCCAAGCTACTTCCCACTGGAGTTAAAGGACTCGTAGTATGTGGCATTCTGGCTGCCCTGATGAGTTCACTTGCATCCCTGTTCAACTCATCGGCCATGCTCTTCACCATTGACTTCTATAAGCGTCTGCGCCCGCAGACCTCAGAAAAGGCACTGGTGCGCATCGGCCAAATAGCCACAGTGGTCATTGTGGTGCTTGGCATCCTGTGGATACCTATCATGCGCAGTGTCGGCAACGTGCTCTACAACTATCTGCAGGATGTGCAGAGTGTGCTGGCACCGGGCATTGCCGCAGCCTTCCTGCTGGGAATCTGCTGGAAACGCGCATCTGCAAAGGGAGGCATGTGGGGACTGCTTGCCGGCATCATCATTGGTCTTACCCGATTGGGCGCCAAGGTGTACTACAGCAACGTCAGCGATGCCCAGGACAACTGGTTCAAAGCTGTGTTCTATGATTTCAATTGGCTCTACTTCTGCGGCGCCATGCTCGTGGTATGCTGCCTGATTGTGGCCATCGTGAGCCTCTGCACGGAAGCTCCCGACCCTCAAAAGATACAAGGACTCGTGTTCGGCACTTCCACACCGGAACAGCGTGCAGCCACTCGTGCCAGCTGGAACAAGTGGGATGTGATACACACAGTGATTATCCTTGGCATTACTGTAGCATTCTACATTTACTTCTGGTAAAATGACAAATTTCTATCAAGACCACACCAAAGTCTACGTTTCGGTGGACTGCATCATCTTCGGGTTCGAGGAAGACAAGCTCAAGATTCTCCTCGGAAAGCGAAAGATGGATCCTGGACGCGGGCAATGGTCGCTATACGGAGGCTTCGTCAACGCCAATGAGAGTGTTGACGAAGCCGCAAACCGCGTGCTGAAGACTCTCACGGGCATGAGCAAAGTGTACATGAAACAGGTAGGCGCATTCGGTGCCGTTGACCGTGATCCTGGTGAACGCGTAATTTCCATTGCCTATTGCGCACTCATCAACGTGAAAGACTACGACGACGCACTGCGCGAGGAGCACCAAGTGGAATGGGTCAACATGGACGAAATGCCCCAGTTGTATTCCGACCACAACGATATGGTAGCCAAAGCCTTGTCTATCCTTAGACGAAGAATCGCTACAGAGCCTATCTGTTTCAACCTTCTGCCGAGTCTCTTCACGCTGACACAACTGCAACATGTGTATGAAGCCATTCAAGGAGAAGAGACCGACAAACGCAACTTCCGCAAAAGAATCAAGAACATGGACTTTATTGAAAAGACTGAGCTGATAGACCACAAGACTTCTAAACGCGGTGCTGCACTCTTCCGTTTCAACAAAAAAGCCTTTAAGGAAGAAGCCGTATTCAAATTATAGGAACTTAACAACAAAAGATATGCTTGAAGAACTGAAAGAAAAAGTATTCCGTGCCAACCTTGACCTGGTGAAGCACAACCTCGTGATTTTCACTTGGGGCAACGTGTCGGGCATAGACAGAGAAAAAGGTTTGGTTGTCATTAAGCCTTCCGGCGTGAGCTACGACACCATGAAAGCATCTGACATGGTGGTGGTAGACCTGCAGACAGGGAAAGTGGTGGAAGGAGACCTGAACCCTTCTTCCGACACACCAACCCATCTGGTACTGTATCGTGCTTTCCCCGAAATAGGTGGCATAGTGCACACCCACTCCACCTACGCCACAGCCTGGGCACAGGCAGGCAAAGACATTCCAAACATCGGCACCACACATGCCGACTATTTCCACGACGACATACCTTGCACAGCCGACATGACCGAAGCTGAAGTAAAGGGCGACTATGAATTGGAAACAGGAAATGTCATTGTGAAAAGAATCAAGGACGGCAATATAAACCCCATACACACACCCGGTGTTCTCGTAAAAAACCATGGTCCATTCTCCTGGGGCAAGAATGCCGACAATGCAGTATATAATGCCGTGGTGATGGAACAAGTGGCCAAGATGGCTTTCATCTCGTTCAGCGTCAACCCCAACACTACTATGAATCCCTTGCTCGTGGAGAAGCATTTCAGTAGAAAGCATGGTCCCAATGCCTACTACGGACAAAAGAAAAAGCACTAAAGGACAATGACGCAAAGGCCCCGTGAACAAATTTTCACGGATTAAGCCGGCAACTTTATTTATTCAACAACTAACAAAACTTATTACTATGATCAAAGCTTTTGAGGATTTCGAAATATGGTTCGTCACAGGTGCACAGCTCCTCTACGGAGGTGACGCCGTGAAACAAGTAGACGGGCACTCCAAGGAGATGGTAGACGGCTTGAACCAGTCTGGCAGACTTCCCATTAAAGTGGTTTATAAAGGCACTGCCAACAATACACATGAAGTGGCAGACGTAATGGCGGCAGCCAACAACGAAAAGAAGTGCGTGGGTGTCATCACATGGATGCACACATTCTCACCTGCCAAGATGTGGATACATGGTCTGCAGATTCTGCGCAAGCCATTGCTCCACCTCCACACGCAATACAATCAGCACATTCCTTATGAGACAATGGATATGGACTTCATGAACCTCAACCAGAGTGCTCACGGAGACCGCGAGTATGCCCATATCCTGTCCAGACTCCGCAAGCCACGCAAGACGGTCATCGGCTACTGGAAAGACGCCAAGACCCAAGACCACATTGCCGTTTGGGAACGCGTGTGCGCTGCCTGGGCTGACGCTCAGGATTGTCTCATCCTGCGCTTCGGTGACCAAATGAACAACGTGGCTGTAACCGATGGCGACAAGGTGGCTGCCGAACAAGTGCTGGGCTATCACGTTGACTATTGCCCATTCTCAACCGTGATGCAGTATTTCGACCAAATCAAGGACGAGGATGTGACAGCACTGGTGAAAGACTTGTACTTCAAGCAATACACGGTGGCAGAAGAACTGAAAGACGAAAGCACAGAAGCCTACCGCAAAATCTGGAATGCAGCCAAAGCCGAACTCACATTGCGAGCCGTACTCAAAGCTTTCGGTGCAAAGGGATTCACTACAAACTTTGATGACTTGGGCGACTACAACGTGGAAGAAACAGGCAGAGGATTCGACCAAATTCCGGGTCTTGCCTCGCAGCGACTGATGCACGACGGCTACGGATTCGGTGCCGAAGGCGACTGGAAGAGTGCCGCTCTCTATCGCACCACCTGGTTCATGAGCCAAGGACTGGAAGGCGGAACATCATTCCTTGAGGACTACACGCTCAATTTCGACGGAGAGAACACGTCTATCCTTGAATCCCACATGCTCGAAATCAACCCAGACATCTCGGAGGAGGAAAAGCCAAGACTGGAAGTGCATTTCCTCGGCATTGGCATCCGCAAAACACAAACCGCCCGACTGGTCTTCACTACCAAACAGGGACACGGCGTGACAGCTACCATCGTGGATATGGGAAACCGTTTCAGGCTCATTTCCAACGACGTGAATCTCATCAAGAGCAAGCCTCTGCCCAAACTGCCAGTGGCTTCGGCACTGTGGATTCCAGAACCTACATTCGAGGTAGGTGTAGGATGCTGGATGAATGCCGGAGGCACACACCATTCGTGCTTCGGTTTCGGACTGACCGACGAGTATTGGCGCGACTATGCAGAAATTGCAGACATAGAATGTTGCATCATCAACAAGGACACTGACTATGAGCGTTTTCGCCAAGACTTGCGCGTAAACGAAGTATACTATATGCTGAACAAGGCATTAAGATAAACAAGAAAACAAAAGGCAGAAACATGACACAACCAAATGCAAAGACAACCATCGAGAGTGGCAACGCCATTCTCGGCATTGAGTTCGGTTCCACCCGAATCAAGGCTGTCTTGATAGACGCGAACAATACTCCCATAGCCCAAGGGGCGCACGAATGGGAGAACCAACTCGAAGATGGAATATGGACCTACAGTACGGAAGCCATCTGGTACGGACTGCAAAACTGTTACGCCAACCTGCGCGATAACGTGAAAAGACTCTATGACACGGAAATAGAACACTTGTCGGCCATCGGCATCAGTGCCATGATGCACGGATACATGGCGTTCGACAAGAACCAGGATATTCTCGTGCCGTTCAGGACATGGCGCAACACCAACACAGGAGAAGCAGCCAAACAGTTGTCGGAACTATTCCATTTCAACATTCCCCTTCGTTGGAGCATCAGCCATCTTTACCAGGCTATCCTCAACCAAGAACCACACGTAAAAGACATTGACTTCCTCACCACTCTGGCGGGCTACATTCATTGGCAACTCACCGGACAGAAGGTCTTGGGCATTGGCGATGCATCGGGCATGCTCCCTATTGATGCCCAGACCAAGCAGTATTCTGCCCCAATGGTGGAAAAGTTCAACAAACTCATTGCCAACAAGAATCTGGGATGGACTCTGCTCGACATTCTTCCATCCATTCTCAACGCAGGCGCCGATGCAGGCATACTGACCGAAGAAGGCGCACGACGCCTGGATGTGTCGGGACACCTCAAGGCAGGGTGTCCGCTCTGTCCTCCGGAAGGCGACGCAGGAACAGGAATGGTGGCTACGAATGCCGTGCGGCCACGCACAGGCAACGTGTCGGCCGGAACATCATCCTTTTCGATGATTGTCCTTGAGAAGGATCTCTCACAGCCCTACGAACCTATTGACATGGTGACCACACCCGACGGCAGTCCGGTAGCCATGGTGCATTGCAACAACTGTACATCTGATCTCAATGCATGGGTCGGCATGTTCAAGGAGTTCCAAATGCTCATGGGACATCCTGTAGACATGGACGACATCTTCGACAAGCTCTATCATCATGCCCTCGAAGGTGACGCAGACTGTGGAGGAATGGTGGCTTACAACTATTTCTCCGGAGAGCCTATAACAGGCCTCAGCGAAGGAAGACCTCTTTTCGTCCGCTCCGCCAACGACAAGTTCTCACTGGCCAACTTCATGCGTGCCAACCTTTATGCATCGGTGGCTGTACTGAAAATCGGCAACGACATTCTCTTTAACAAAGAACATGTGAAAGTTGACCGCATCACGGGGCATGGCGGACTCTTCAAGACCAAAGGTGTGGGACAGCGCATCCTTGCCGCTGCCATCAACTCACCCATCTCTGTTATGGAAACGGCCGGTGAAGGCGGCGCATGGGGCATC
The DNA here is from genome assembly GCA_905198745.1 of uncultured Prevotella sp. Lineage (GTDB taxonomy): Bacteria > Bacteroidota > Bacteroidia > Bacteroidales > Bacteroidaceae > Prevotella. The sequence continues at coordinate 115,725 of CAJKDU010000001.1, forward strand.
GCCCTGTTGGCAGCCTACGAGGTGAACAACGAAAAACATCTGTCGCTTGCCGACTGGCTCGACGAGCAAGTGTTTGCCGGCAACACGGGCGAAGAAATCGCCCCCACCACAGCCGACGTGGAAGGCTTCAATGCTTATATCAAGAATTATGAGGCAGGATTGCCCATTGAGCAGGCTGCCGTCAATTGCAAGAAATAGCCACAAATACCAAGACGCGGTGCACTCGCTGGCGCGGAAGTGCATCGCGTCTTTTTTATTTTTCAGTGAACCCTCACGCGCCTACGTACTATCATTGACAGAGAGCTACATAAATCGGTTTGACACAGCAACATGACTGTACAAACGCTACAAGACTCTCATACAAAAACAATCAGCGACAATGAAAAAACTCATTACCACCGCCCTACTCTCAGCGGCTTGCACATTAGGCATTCAGGCTCAGAATGCCACAGCCACCATACATGTGAACGAGGGCAAGCAAAAGATATACAAAGAGATTTACGGACAGTTTGCCGAGCACCTCGGTTCTTGTATTTACGGAGGCCTTTGGGTTGGAGAAAACTCCAAGATTCCCAACATCAAGGGCTATAGAAAAGATGTGTTCGAAGCGCTCAAGGCCCTACAGGTGCCCGTACTGCGTTGGCCTGGCGGATGTTTTGCCGACGAATACCATTGGATGGACGGCATTGGTCCCAAAGACAAGCGTCCCAAGATGCAGAACAACAACTGGGGCGGAACAATAGAAGACAACTCATTCGGCACCCACGAGTTTCTGAATCTCTGCGAAATGCTCGGCTGCGAACCATACATCAGTGGAAATGTGGGCAGCGGCACAGTGGAAGAACTCGCCAAATGGGTGGAATACATGACCAGCGACGGCGACACGCCAATGGCCAAGCTGCGCAGACAGAACGGCAGAGAGAAATCATGGAATGTGAAATTCCTCGGCGTGGGCAATGAAAGCTGGGGATGCGGCGGAAGCATGCGTCCCGACTATTATGCCGACCTCTACAGACGCTACGCCACCTACTGCCGCAACTACGACGGCCACCAACTCTATAAGATTGCCAGTGGAGCCAGCGACTACGACTACAACTGGACCAAAGTACTCATGAATCAGGTGGGCAACCGCATGAACGGCATCAGCCTGCACTACTACACCGTGAGCGGATGGACAGGAAGCAAGGGGTCCGCTACCAAATTCAATGGCGATGACTATTACTGGACATTGGGCAAGAGCCTCGGCATAGAAGACGTCATCAAGAAGCACGAAGCCATAATGGACCAAAAAGACCCCAAGAAGAAAATCGGACTGCTCGTTGACGAATGGGGAACCTGGTGGGACGAGGAACCCGGCACCATCCCAGGGCATCTCTATCAGCAGAACTCCATGCGTGACGCTTTCGTTGCAGCCCTCACGCTCAACGTGTTCCACCGCCACACAGACCGCATACGCATGGCCAACATCGCTCAGGTGGTGAACGTGCTGCAGTCTATGATTCTCACGGACCAGAAGGACAACGGCCACATGGTGCTCACACCAACCTACCATGTATTCAAGATGTATAAAGGATTCCAAGAGGCCACCTATCTGCCCACAGACATTAAATGCGACAGCATTCTGGCTCGTGGAGATTCACACGCCAAGGATGGAAGGAAAATACCACTTGTGAGCGTATCGGCAGCCAAGCAAAAAGATGGAGCAATCATCGTTTCGCTGGTGAACATCAGCCTGGACAAGATGCAAGAAGTGGCCATCTCGCTGGACGGTGCCAACAAAAAGACTGCTACAGGAGAAATACTCACCTGCAAGAACGTAAGCGATTTCAACGACTTTGAACATCCGGAAGTGGTTAAGCCCGCCTCGTTCACAGGAACAAAGATAAGCAAAACCGGGATAAAAGTGAAGCTTCCCGCCAAATCGATTGTGGTACTCACCCTGAAATAGCATCGCAATAATTTTGCAGATACACTGAAAACAACTAACTTTGTAAGCAAGTTAGGATAATAACAAAAATACCATATAACATGAACGACAAGAATTTAATGAATCATGCTGCGGACAACATCCGCATTCTGGCATCTTCAATGGTTGAAAAAGCCAAGTCTGGACACCCGGGCGGCGCTATGGGTGGAGCCGACTTCATCAACGTGCTCTTCTCGGAGTTCCTCGTTTGGGACCCAGAAAACCCGTCATGGGAAGGACGCGACCGCTTCTTCCTTGATCCAGGACACATGTCGCCGATGCTCTACTCGGCACTGGCACTCCAGGGCAAGTTTACCCTTGACGAGCTGAAAGAATTCCGCCAGTGGGGGTCACCCACTCCCGGACACCCTGAACGTGACATCAAACGGGGCATTGAAAACACCTCCGGTCCACTCGGACAGGGACACACTTTCGCAGCCGGAGCTGCTGTGGCAGAAAAATTCTTGGAGGCTCGACTCGGTCACGAAGTGATGCAGCACAAGGTGTATGCCTACATATCAGACGGAGGTGTAGAGGAAGAAATTTCCCAGGGCACAGGTCGTCTGGCTGGCATCCTCGGACTGAACAACCTCATCATGTTCTATGACTCCAACGACATCCAGCTCTCGACAGAGTGCAAGGAAGTGATGAATGAAGACACAGAGGCCAAGTATCGTGCCTGGGGATGGAACGTGACCGTTATCAACGGTAATGATCCAGACGAGATCCGCAAGGCTCTTGCCGACGCACAGAAAGAGCAGACCCACCCCACCCTCATCATTGGAAAGACAATAATGGGCAAAGGCGCACGCCAGGCCGATGGCTCAAGCTATGAGCACAGCATCAAGACACACGGAGCACCTCTGGGTGGCGACGCCTATGTGAACACAATCAAAAACCTGGGCGGTGACCCCGAGAATCCATTCGTTATCTTCCCCGATGTAGAAAAGCTCTATGCCGACCGTCGCGAAGAACTGAAAAAGATTGTTGCCGAGCGTCATGCACAGGAAAAGGCATGGGCACAGGCCAACCCGGAGAAGGCTGCACAGATGAAAGAATGGTTCAGCGGACATGCTCCCAAAGTGGACTGGACGGCCGTGGTGCAGAAGGAAGGAAGTGCCACACGTGCAGCTTCCTCTGCCTGCCTCGGCGTTTTGGCAGAACAGGTTCCCAACATGATTTGTTCTTCAGCCGACCTTTCCAACTCCGACAAGACCGACGGATTCCTCAAAAAGACCCATGCACTCACAGCAGACGACTTCTCTGGAGCCTTCTTCCAGGCAGGAGTGAGCGAACTCACCATGGCTTGCATGTGCATCGGTATGTATCTTCACGGTGGTGTCATACCTGCTTGCGGCACATTCTTCGTTTTCTCTGATTACATGAAACCAGCAGCCCGTCTGGCAGCTCTGATGGAAGTGCCTATCAAGTTTATATGGACTCACGATGCCTTCCGCGTGGGTGAAGACGGCCCTACGCACGAGCCTGTGGAACAGGAAGCACAGATTCGCTTGATGGAGAAACTGAAAAACCATCATGGACAGGACAGCATCCGCGTGTTCCGTCCTGCCGACGCCGACGAAACTACCGTATGCTGGGCCATGGCTATGGAAAACATGAGCACGCCAACAGCACTCATCTTCTCACGCCAGAACATAGCCAAGCTGCCTGCAGGAACCGATTACGAGCAGGCTCGCAAAGGTGCCTACATTGTAGCAGGTTCCGATGCCGACTTCGACGTCATCCTCCTGGCAAGCGGTTCGGAAGTATCCACGCTTGTAGCCGGTGCTGAATTGCTTCGCAAGGATGGTGTAAAAGTCCGTATTGTAAGCGTGCCTTCCGAAGGATTGTTCCGCTCACAAAGCAAGGACTATCAGAATCAGATTCTCCCTCAAGGTGCCAAGATATTCGGCATGACAGCAGGATTGCCCGTAACCCTCGAGGGACTGGTTGGAACCAACGGCAAAGTTTGGGGCATGCCAAGCTTCGGTTTCTCTGCGCCCTACAAGGTGCTTGACGAGAAGCTCGGCTTCACTGCTGAAAACGTGTACAAGCAAGTAAAGGAAATGTTGTAAACATTCCTCATATACAAGACCTTTCGCGGGGAGAAACAATTCTCTGCGAAAGGTCTTTCAGTTAAAAACCTTTTAAACTCTTAAGGCTTATGGAAATCAAAAAAGTAGGACTCGCTTGCGACCACGCAGGCTTTGCACTGAAGAAATTTGTCATTCAGTATCTCGAAGAACACGGCTATCCCTACAAGGACTATGGCACATACAGTGACATGAGTTGCGACTACCCTGACTTTGGCCACGCATTGGCTGAAGGGATAGAAAGCGGCGAAGTATATCCAGGCATAGGCATCTGCGGTAGCGGAGAAGGCATGTGCATGACCCTCAACAAGCATCAGCAAGTGAGAGCCGGTCTGTGTTGGACGCCCGAGATTTCGCATCTCATCCGCCAGCACAACGATGCCAATGTACTTGTTATGCCCGGCAGATTCATCGACAACACTACTGCTGCCCAAATCATGGACGAATTCTTCCATACTTCATTTGAAGGCGGTCGTCACGAAAGACGAGTGGAAAAAATTGCCTTACACAAGTAGACAAGACAAACTTGAACTTAGCAGAAGCGCGTTACGCCCTATAATGAGGCATAACGCGCTTCTTTGTTTATTGAGTCCATCACAATCTTTGACAAACGTTAATGTCATGGATGAAGGTAGACATCCGCTATCATCCGTCATTCAAGTAACAGACTACTTGAATGTTAATGGCAGAGTAACAACCCGTTAATGGCAGAGTAATCCCAAGAACACCGCAACTCTTCCGGTTATTGTGATGCATCACTTGAATAGGGAATCTACTTATGAGGATTGATGCAACAGCAATCGCTTGGTAGCAGAATAGAACGCTATACACATCAAAACACTTGTCATCCCCCAAGAAATGGGATAGATGCTCAAGAGCGTGCCAAAGTCATGATGGTGGGGACTATACAGCACGACCCACCCTATACGAACGAGACATGTGCCGAAAACAGTGATAACAGCAGGCAACAGTGACTTGCCCATACCACGCATCGAGGAACCGCAAATTTCATAGATGCAAGCTATCCATTGCAACGAGAGAGCAATGTCCATTCTCACTCTTCCGTAGTGTATCACCTCACTGTCGGTAGAGAAGAAATGAAGAAAGAAATCGTGCCAGCCGACAAAGAGCAGATTGGCCGAACCACAGGAAGCCATGGCCATGGCCAGACAAATCCAAAACACCCTCTTCACTCTGTCGTTCTTTCCAGCACCATAGTTCTGACCTATGAAACTGATGGCTGCGCCATCAAAAGCCACAACAAGAAAATAGCAATAGTACTCAAAGTTCAATGCAGCTGCCGATCCTGCAACAGCCGCAGAGCCATAACTGTTGATAGCGGATTGGAGGAAAACATTTGAAAAAGAAAATACCATGCTCTGTATGCCGGCTGGAACACCAATCTGAAGGATGCGTTTCAGTTCACTTCCATCTATTTTCAAAGCCTTGAAATTCAGTCGGTATGGATCTTTCTCGTGCATCAAAAGCAAAACGATACAAGCAGCACTCACGGCATTGGCTATGCCCGTAGCTATCGCCACACCTGCTACACCCATATGAAAGCATATGACAAACAAGAGATTCAGCACCGTATTGACAATGCCTGCCCCTAACAGGATGTAGAGCGGACGGCGTGTATCGCCCATACTGCGGAGAACAGAGGCACCGAAATTAAAGATAAGAAAGAACGGTATGCCAAGAAAATAAATGCGCAGATAAAGCACTGCCATATCAAGCACATCAGATGGTGTATCCATCATTTCGAGTATTGGCCGTGCTGCCAGCAATCCTAACACCAAAAGGAAAACACCTCCGAAAACACTCACCAGGGAAACCGTGCTGATGGCTTTGCGAATGCTCTGATGGTCATTTTGCCCAATGTGATTGGAAATAATGACATTGGCTCCCATAGAAATGCCGACAAAGAGATTGATGAGAAGATTGATGACCGGGCCGTTGCTACCTACAGCAGCCAGGGCCTGACTACTGGCAAAACGTCCCACCACAGCCACGTCGACAGAGTTGAACAACTGCTGCAAGACACTGCTGGCTGCCAAGGGAAGAGCAAACTTCAATATCTTGACGAACAGAGATCCGTGGAGCATATCTATTTCATTGTTTCTTGCCATATCATGAATAATAAGTAATTATTTAGTGTTCGCTGAATTAATAAATGCCGCGGGCAGAACAAGGATGTACTACCCCTCACACAGCTACTTTTCTTTGCGCACCAATTCTATGGCTTCCTTGCCAGTGAGCCACTCAATAGAGAACTCAATGACTGCCACACGGTTGAAACCGCTCTTTATCTCGGCAGCGAGTGCCGGTTCGTCATCAGGATTGAAACGCTTGCCAAGCAGCCGCAAAGCTGAGAGCTTCTCGTCTGGATCCTCAACGATGCGAACGCGTCCGAAGCAAATCACACTGCGAAAATAAGTTGTGAACACCTCAGGGTGAACCTCGTCCTGGCATATCACGGTGAACGATGCCCTATCGCAATGGCGTATGGCGTCGAGCTTGTGTCCACTGAGTGCCGAATGGAAATACAGTTTACGGTTGCTGTACACATGACTTATTGGCACTCCATAAGGGCAGCCGCTATCGTCGACGAGTGACAACACTCCCGATGTGGCATGGTCAAGAAGGGCAATAGCCTCTTCTTCAGACAATTGCTGGCGACTGCGGCGCATTAGTCTTTGTCCGTGCATCTTGTTATCGTTTTTATATCACCACTGCCGTGCCGCTACATGTCACCATCAGCATTGAACCACTCTCGCCAACGGTTTCGTAGTCGAGATCAATACCCACAACGGCGTTGCAACCCATATTCTCGGCACGTTGCGCCATCTCGCGCATTGCGGTATCCTTAGCTTCACGCAGCACTTTCTCATACGAGCTGCTGCGCCCGCCGAAGAAATCACGTATGCCAGCCATGATGTCTTTCAAGAAATTGGCACCGATAATGGTCTCGCCTGTCACTACACCGCGATACTCACGGATTGGATGACCCTCAAGGGTCGGAGTTGTTGAAAATATCATAATCTTGTTCCTTTTAGTTAATTATCTATATTCTGCTATACGCACCCGCTTTGACGGGGAACTAATAGTTTAGTATTGTAAAGGTACGAATTTCATGTTAAGCACCCAAAAGAGAAAACAATATTGTTTGTTGTATATCTTATGACAATGATTTATTCAGTACATACTATTTAGTTATCCTGAGTCTTGTCCATAGCCAACGGGGAACCAAACGCCAAAGACCTACCAACAAGCGGTAACGCCAATCAATGATGACGACACTCTTTTTCTTTTCGGGGGCTTCCACTATCCGTCTCGCAACAATCTCTACTTTCAGTTGAAGCGGGTAATGGCTACCAGCTATAAGATCGGTGGCAACAAAACCCGGACGAATGTCAGTTTTATGAATAGGCAGATGACGCATATTTGCCTGTTGGGAAAGACATTCAAGATAGTGACTTTGAAATCGCTTGGTTGCAGAATAAGCTGGTGCTGCGCCCAAACCCTTGGTACCGGCAATGGAAGTAATACATGCAAGATGTCCACCTTCGTGCTGGGCAAACCAATTGAATGATGCTGTAACCATGCGCACGAATCCCAGGCCATTGGTTTGCATGGTCTTCATCTCTTTATACTCATCCAGACTATTGTTCTGCCACCCTATGCCGGAACTGTGAAAATACAAGTCCATGCCGCCAAGTCTGTCTATTAGCTGTAATAATCTGCCGGAAGCATCATCTTGTGTCACGTCTATACACTCCCAGCATGCAATTCCTTTGTGTTGTGTCTGAAGCCGTTGAAGCAGTTCTGTCCTACGACCAGCAATACCAACAATCCAGCCTTTGTCCGCAAGAAGTATTGCCACCTCCTTTCCTATACCAGATGTGGCTCCCATGACGATAGCCCTTTTTACCATATTGAAACCGAAAATTGTAATTGCCCACAAATGGAAACCTCCGATTGCCCCAAAATCAAGTGCAACCGGAGGATTCTATTAATGATAACGCTTGTTGTCTGCTACTTGGCGTAAGCCACTGAACGAGTCTCACGGATAACGGTAATCTTCACCTGTCCAGGATAAGTCATCTCGTTCTGAATCTTGTTAGCTATTTCTGCTGAAAGTGCTTCAGACTCCTTGTCGTCCATCTTGTCAGCGCCAACAATAACACGCAGCTCACGACCAGCCTGAATGGCATACGTCTTGGTAACACCAGGATAGCTCATGGCAATAGCTTCGAGGTCGTTGAGGCGTTTGATGTAAGCCTCCACTATCTCACGGCGTGCACCTGGACGAGCACCTGATATTGCATCACACACCTGTACGATGGGAGCAAGAAGGGTCTTCATCTCTATTTCGTCATGGTGAGCGCCGATGGCATTACAGATATCCGGTTTTTCCTTATACTTCTCTGCAATCTTTGCTCCATAGAGTGCGTGTGGGAGTTCGCTTTCTTCGTCAGGAACCTTACCGATATCATGGAGCAAGCCGGCACGCTTGGCCTTCTTGGGATTCAATCCAAGTTCAGCAGCCATAACGGCACACAGGTTGGCCGTTTCGCGTGCGTGCTGCAACAGGTTCTGTCCGTAAGATGAGCGATATTTCATCTTGCCGATGATGCGGATAAGCTCAGGATGCAAGCCATGTATACCGAGGTCGATGGCTGTACGCTTACCTGTTTCGATAACTTCGTTCTCAAGTTGCTTCTTTACCTTGGCAACCACTTCTTCGATACGTGCCGGATGGATACGTCCGTCGGCCACGAGCTGGTGGAGTGCCAAACGGCATACTTCACGTCTGATGGGATCGAATGCTGAAATGACAATGGCTTCAGGTGTATCGTCGACCACGATTTCCACACCAGTGGCAGCCTCGAGAGCACGAATATTACGGCCCTCACGACCAATGATTCGGCCCTTCACCTCGTCGTTGTCAATGTGGAACACGCTCACAGAGTTCTCAATGGCTGTTTCCGTCGCTACACGCTGAATGGTCTGGATAACTATTTTCTTGGCCTGCGCATTGGCATTGAGTTTGGCCTCATCCATAATCTCGTTCACATAGCTGGCAGCGTCCATCTTGGCCTCGTCCTTCAGGCTTTCCACCAATCGTGTCTTAGCCTCTTCTGCGCTGAGTCCTGAAAGTTCTTCCAGCTTCTCCCGCTCCTGGATCTGCATCTTGTCAAGTTCTTCCTGCTTAAGTTGCATGAGTTTCTTTTCGTTCTCAATGCGGTTCTGCTGCTGGTTGATGTCCTGCTGCTGTCTGCCCAGGTTTTCCTGTTTCTGATTGAGTGAAAGTTCGCGTTGCTTAAGTTTGTTCTCCACCTGCTGGATCTTCTGGTTGCGCTGTTGCACTTCCTTCTCGAGTTCGCTTTTCTTGTTCAAGAACTTCTCTTTCACCTCGAGCAGTTTCTTTTCCTTAATTACTTCGGCGTCTTTTTTCGCCGTTTCCATCATCGCATTATATTTTCCCTTGATGACGTAGCGGAAAATCAAGTATCCGGCTGCACCTCCGGCAAGGAGAGCAACAACCGGAATTATGATCATGATTACATTCATTATTAGTTGTGTTTAGTGATAATATTCTCGTTCATATTTGTTTTGCCACGCCCTATTTCCCATGGTCGGGTTTGCTTTTGAGCGCATCCTCAATTTCACCGGTCAGTTTGGCGAGAATATCATTGACAGGACCTACATCGTTGCGCAGGCTTTCCCTTTCATATCTCAAGGCAATGTCTATAAGACCCATATAGAGCAGGTCTTTGTCACTTTTTCTTCCCTTAAACAGTTCTGCATAGGTATTGACTGTTTCGGTGATAAGCTTGGCTGCTTTACGATACAATTCTTCTTCTTCCCGCTTTACATTCACAGGAATTTCGGTATCGTAGACATGCAATCTGATATGTAATTTGTCGTCTTCTGCCATGGATTAAGGAATCATTCGCTCAAGAGCGTGATACATTTGTTGACATCGCGGATGAGTTTGGCAATGCGCTTTTGTGTGGTTTCCATATCGCCATCTGTTATCTCAAGCATCTTTGCCATTTTCAGCAGCGTGTAATTGTTCTGCGCTTCCGACAATTGAGCCTTGAGTGAGGCTATTTCTTCATCGCGCTCGTCGACCATGGCATAAAGCTCCGTATTCTCCTTTTTGATGTCTTGATACTGGAGAATCATCTGCCTTATGCGTGTGGTGAATTGCGTCAACGTTTTGTCGTCTGTTCTCATACAATTACATTTTGCTTACAAAATTAAGATAATTTACCGTAAGTTCCAAATCTTTTGATGTCTTTTTACTTTGAAGCCTTTATTTTCCTGTTTGTGGTTGCCCGCTTGAAAGTGAGGAAGATAAGGCACCGTTTTCTTTTACTTGGTGTCTTCTTGAGGCTTAGGTTCCTTTTTGGCAAGCATGAGAACCTGGTAGACGAAGTCAGTAATCCACTTGCGCGAGAAACCAAGATGCTTGTCGTAATTGCGGATGGCAAGCACTGTTTTGACCACACCTGAATCGCTGTAGTCGTTTTTGTCGAACACGTCGTTCACCATCTTTTCGGTCATGGTGTAGAGGGCCTTCTTAAAGAAAGAGGGCAAGCGGAGTTTGAACTTCATCAAGTTGCCGGCAAGCATCATGATGTCTTGGGTGAAACCCTGGAACTGAATAAGGTAGGTTTGTACGTCCTGTATTTTCCTACAGTTCTTGCGTATGCTTTGGTCTATTTCCTTGAAAAAGGTTTCGTCTGTTCCGTAGATCTCCTGCATCATTTTGCGGCAGCGGCTCTTCTCGCCAACCCCAAGTTTGTTGTTGAGTGTAGGCACATGAAGTGTGGCCTTGAAGGTGCGCAAATCCGGCAACATGGCAAGATTGGTAATACCGATGGTCGATGCCATGGATGCCTGGAAATATACTCGAATGAGGGTCATATAGTCTTCCATACCGCCGACACGCTGCTCATCGGCATTGCTTTTCTTGAACAATTTAGATAGTATTCCCATTTGTTTCTTTTAGTATAATGTGTTTAGAAAGTGCGCATAAACGCGCCTATTTATGCTGCAAATTTACAACAAAGCGGTCAATTACCAAAATAATATACTAAAAATAGTCAGAATATTTGGCTTGTAGGATTGTTGTTAGTAACTTTGTCATCACAAATTGATTTATTGATTCTAAAGAAACAAGCAATTATGAAAGGTATTGTTTTGGCGGGAGGATCGGGCACCCGACTCTATCCCATTACCAAGGGAATCAGCAAGCAGCTCATCCCTATTTTTGACAAGCCCATGATTTATTATCCTCTTTCGGTGTTGATGCTTGCCGGCATACGGGAAATTCTCATCATCTCCACGCCTTACGACCTACCAGGGTTCAAGCGCCTGCTGGGAGATGGCAGTGACTTCGGTGTGAAACTGGAATATGCAGAACAACCTTCTCCCGACGGTTTGGCGCAAGCCTTCATCATTGGCGAGAAGTTTATCGGCAACGACAATGTGTGCCTCATTCTTGGAGACAACATTTTCCATGGCGCCGGCTTCAGCAGCATACTCCACGATTGTGTTGAAAAAGCCAAGCAGGGACTGGCTTCCGTGTTCGGATATTTTGTCAATGATCCGGAGCGCTATGGCGTAGCTGAATTCGATGCCGACGGAAACTGCCTGAGCATAGAGGAGAAGCCGGAACATCCCAAGAGCAATTATGCCGTGGTAGGACTTTACTTCTACCCCAATAGCGTAGTGGAAATAGCCAAGAACATCAAGCCCAGTGCTCGAGGTGAACTGGAAATCACAAGTGTCAACCAGGAATACCTGAAGCGCAAATCGCTCAAGGTGCAAACCCTGCAGCGTGGATTTGCCTGGCTCGACACCGGAACCCACGACAGTCTGAGCGAGGCCAGCACGTTCATCGAAGTCATCGAAAAGCGACAGGGACTCAAGATTGCTTGCCTTGAAGAGATTGCCTACAAACATGGTTGGATAGACAAGGATAAACTTACAGAGGTGGCCAAACCCATGCTCAAAAACGACTACGGCAAGTATCTCATGCGATTGGCCAACGATTAAAAAAAGGAGGCAAAGAGTAATGGTAATAGCTGTAGACTTTGATGGTACTATTGTGGAGCACCGCTACCCTGAAATAGGCAACGAGATTCCATTTGCCACCGAAACGCTCAAGATGCTCATCGCCGACCACCATAAGCTCATTCTATGGAGCGTGCGCGAAGGGAAATTGCTTGACGAGGCTGTTGAGTGGTGCAGGGAACGTGGAGTGGAGTTCTATGCCGTCAACCGGGATTACCCAGAAGAAAGAAAGGATGCCAACCAGCACTTCAGCCGTAAGCTCAAGGCAGACCTTTTCATTGACGACCGTAACCTGGGAGGACTGCCTGACTGGGGCACCATATACATGATGATCAAGAATCACCGGAAGTATGCAGAAATGCTTCCGCCCGACATTGACTTGACCAGTCGCCCACACCACCATCACAAGAAAAAACACTGGTGGCAATTTTAACGTCCACAATAAAGGCGCATCCCGATTGAGATGCGCCTTTATTGTGGTTAAGTGGTTTACTTCGTCTCTATTTCTTCCTTCATGTCGATAAACTGCTTCTTGCTGTCATAGAATTCATACTGCAGGAAAGCCAGTTTCTGCGAGGGGATAATGTGTACGCCCAGTCCATATTTCATTTGCCACTTACGCTTCAGGGAAACAAGGCCCTGGTTGATGTAGGCAGCCACGTAGGGGTGCACATGAAGATAGAATTTTCTAACGCCTATCTTGTTGACGAGATGGTCAATCTTGCTCTCCAGTTGGTCTGTAAACAGGATGCTTGACTTGATTTTGCCTTTTCCGAAACAGGTGGGGCACGTTTCTTCCACATTGACATCCATGGCAGGACGCACACGCTGACGGGTAATTTGCATCAAGCCGAACTTACTGAGTGGCAGAATATTGTGGCGTGCGCGGTCTTTCTGCATGTTCTTGCACATGCGCTCATAGAGCATCTGCCTGTCTTCGGCCAGATTCATGTCTATGAAGTCCACCACAATGATTCCGCCCATATCCCTCAGCCGGAGTTGGCGAGCCAATTCGTCGGCAGCTCCGAGGTTCACGTCCAACGCGTTGGCTTCCTGTCCGTTCTCCGAGCGAGTGCGGTTGCCACTGTTCACGTCTACCACATGCAGGGCTTCGGTATGTTCGATAATGAGGTAAGCCCCATACTTGTAGTTCACGGTCTTACCGAATGAAGCCTTGATTTGTTTGGTAACGTTAAAGTTGTCGAAGATGGGCACTTTGCCGGTGTACAGTTTCACTATGTCCGCCTTTTCAGGGGCTATGAGTGAGACATAGTGTTTCACGTCCTTGCAAACTTCCTCATCGTTGACGTAGATGTTCTCGTAAGTGGGATTAAAGAGGTCGCGCAGCAAGGCAACGGCCCTGCCGGTCTCTTCGAACACCAGCTGCGGGCGCTGCTGTGTCTTCTGTACCTTGGCGATGGCGTCCTGCCACCGTTTGAGGAGCAGGCGCAGTTCCGAGTCGAGTTCAGCCACCCTTTTTCCCTCAGCCACCGTTCGAACGATGATGCCGAAATTCTTGGGTTTGATGCTTTGGATGAGTTGTTTGAGTCGTGCTCGCTCTTCTCCGCTCTTGATTTTTGAAGAAACTGAAACTTTATCGTTAAACGGCATGAGCACAAGGTAACGGCCGGCAAACGAAAGTTCGCCCGTGAGCCTGGGTCCCTTGGTCGAAATGGGTTCTTTTACGATTTGCACCAGCACTTCCTGTCCCACAGTGAGCGTGGTCTGCACGCTACCGTCTTTCTTGAGATCGGGCAATCTGGTGGCTTTAGAGATGGGATAAAGTTTCTTCCTGTCGCTACTTACCTGTTTCAGGTATTTGGCATAAGAGTTGAATTGACTACCCAAGTCAAGATAATGCAGAAAGGCGTCGCGCTCATAGCCCACATCCACGAAACAGGCATTGAGCCCGGGCATCAGTTTCTTGACCTTAGCCACATAGATGTTTCCCACAGAAAAGGAAGCCGAACGGGGTTCGTTCTGATATTCCACCAGCCTTTTGTCTTCGAGCAGGGCAATGGAGATTTCCTTCTGTTGGACGTCGATGATTACTTCGCTTGTCATTTCTCTTTGTTGCTTACTTAGGTTCTACATACAAAATGGGGTATGTCATGAAGTCACTTTCGTCTTTCTGACATACCCCTCAGTCGGAATAGACTGTAGCAAGAGTTTACTTGCTCTTATGTCTGTTCTTTCTTAATCTTTTTTTACGCTTGTGAGTAGCCATCTTGTGGCCCTTCTTCTTTTTTCCGCTTGGCATAGCTTAAAAATTTTAATGTTGTTTATAATGTTGTTACTTGATTATTCGCCTTTCATCTTTTCAACGAAGCTCTTGGCTGGTTTGAAGCTTGGGAAGTCATGAGCTGCGATGGTGATGGTCGTGTTTTTTGAGATGTTGCGGGCTGTCTTCTCCGCTCTGTGTTTGATTACAAAACTACCGAAGCCACGGAGATACACGTTTTCCTTATCGAGCATACTCTTTTTGATTTCCTCCATGAATGCCTCTACTGTTACGGCCACGTCTGGCTTAGGCACTCCTGTAGACTCAGATATCTTTTTGATAATTTCTGCTTTAGTCATCTTGATATTGTCCTTTAAAGTGTTCGATTTATTTACTTTTAATCTAAAATTGTGTTGCAAATATAGTTGTTTTTGCCGTCATACGAAAATTTCTCGTGCTTTTTTTTATTCCGCAACGTAATATTCTGTATTAAAAGTCTTTATTTCGTATGTATTGAGGAACGGGAGGAATAAAACCTTACGTATTCGCCTCACGACAGCCACAGGATAGTGTAAACTTGCTTTACTTACCCCCTGTTTTCACCTTATTATATAATGTCATTTCGGCAGCCTTTGATTCTTTCATCCATTTCTTCCTTCTTCCGGTTGAATTCCTCCTCACTGACGAGCGTGCCTCTCAGGGTTCTTACGATGGAAAGACTTTGATAATCGGCATGGTTGGTGACATACCATTGGTGCATTTCCACCTTGGCGCCCATGGCAATCAGCTGCCGTTCGATGTCGTTGACATGGCGTGGCGATACAGCAGAGATGTAATGTCGGCCATTACTGAGTTTCAAGAAAAGTACATCCCTAATCCGGGCCTTGTGAACGGACGGTTGCCACTTCTGCGCATTGGCCCTCACGGACATGTGAAGTTGTTCCCTGCGGTTGATTTCATCCATCATCGAACGAAAAAGTTTGCCGTGGGAACTGGTGTCTCTCATGCCGGTTGCATAGATGTGGTAATGTATCATCTCGTGCACCATTGTATCCACGAAATCTGCTTCCGACCGATCATAATAGTTTGACACCTTGATGGTGGCAACAGGGTGTGTCGGGTAGAAAGCACCCAGGGTTCTTTTTGCATTGGTCGTCACGATGATTGGGCGCTTGAGTGTTCCGCCGAAGCACCGCCGGTTATAGGCGTCAAACACACCATAGAGAAATTCTTTTGAGGCTTGCATATCATTGCAAAATTACTCGTTTTCCCTGAAACGGCAATACTTTCGCCGCAAAAACTTTTCCATTCCTGCCCTCTTTCACAACAACCATTATCCGCAAGCAAGTACTTGCCTCTAAACAAAGGTTCAACAGGAATACGGAGTGCTGCCTGTCGTTTCCATGATTGCATTCATGCAATCATGGGCTGAAATCCATGCAAACACGTGGCTTTGTACGCTTGGCAAATGATTTGATGTCTGCCTCTTACGCGCGCACGCGCGCACGTAGAGTTTTTTCGTTTTTTCGCCACTATCCATCACTTTTCTTGATATCTTACAGTTTACAGTTGATTCTAAGCCATATAACAGGAGTGATAGATGAGTGATAGATGCCAAACATCTATCACATCTATCACCAATTCATCCTTTGCAATTTTCAAACGGAATGCCCCAAATCTGTCCTGCAGTGTGGGTACACATTGCCCACGGACGTGGCAACGTGTGCCCAGGCTGCGGGACCAAGAAAAAGCATGCCGTTAACGCATCGTTAGTATGCCTCTAACGCATCGACAGTCTGCCAAGGAAAAGCGGCATCAGGACTGTTAAACGATAGCATCCAGAGCTGGAATGAAATCACATCCATTCATACACTGCGGCATCCGTAAACACTGCAAACTCCGGAAGAGCCGACAACAACCACATTTCTTTTCAACAGGCAAACAAAATGAATGCCGCCGCCAAGAGTGCCAAGACTCGGCAAATTGTTTATAAAAATACCCGCAAATTAATTGCTACGTTGTAGGATTTTTTGTAATTTTGTGGCTTAATGGAACAAACCATTACTTTTATTAGGTAAAACGCCCATGGGCGGGCAAAAAAACAGGTAAAAAGAATGAAACAAACAAAAATTGTAGCTTCTGTCAGCGACTTGAGATGCGACCAGGATTTCATCCGTAAACTCTTCTTCGCAGGTATGAACGTGGTGCGCATGAATACAGCTCATGCCACTCCCGACGGTCTGCGCAAGATCATCAGCAACGTGAGAGCGGTATCTCCACATATCGGCATCATGATCGACACCAAGGGACCTGAAGTGCGCACAACGGGTATAGCCGAACCCATTGAGTTCCACACCGGTGACGTGGTCAAGATTTTCGGCCGTCCGGAAATGGATTCCGACCATGAAATCCTCAACGTGTCCTATCCCAACATCACGGAAGACGTGAAGGTGGGCGACGACATTCTCCTCGACGACGGACTCATTGACATGAAGGTAGTGGAGAACACGGGCCCAATGCTCGTGGCTGAGGTGCAGAACGATGGTGTGTTGGGTTCTCACAAGAGTGTCAACGTGCCAGGTGAGCACATAGACCTTCCTGCACTCACTGAGAAAGACAAGCGCAACATTCTTCTTGCCATAGAAGAGGATATCGACTTCATCGCCCACTCCTTTGTCCGTTCACGCGAGGACGTAATGGCCGTGCAGCGCATCCTTGACGAGCACAACAGTGACATCAAGATTATCTCAAAGATTGAAAACCAGGAAGGCGTGGACAATATTGACGAGATTATCGACGCTTCCTACGGTATCATGATTGCCCGTGGCGACTTGGGTATAGAGATTCCTATCGAAGAAATACCGGGCATTCAGCGCATGATTATCCAGAAGTGCGTACAGAAGAAGAAGCCTGTCATCGTGGCTACGCAAATGCTCCACACCATGATTCACAACCCACGTCCTACACGTGCCGAGGTGACCGACATCGCCAACGCCATCTACTCCAACACGGATGCCGTGATGCTGAGTGGCGAGACGGCTTCGGGCAAATATCCGGTAGAGGCCGTTCAGACCATGGCACGCATTGCCGAGCAGGCAGAGAAGGACAAGCAACTCGGCTTTGTGCGCACCTTTGACATTCCCTTGAGCGAGGGTTGCGACCAGCGCGAGTTCCTGGCAAAGAGCGCTATCGAAGCCACACGCAAGTTGGGCGTGAAGGGCATTATCACCGACAGCGAGACAGGACAGACGGCCCGCAATCTTGCAGCCTTCCGCGGTCCTAACCCCGTGCTCGCCATCTGCTATCACGAAAAGCTCCAGCGACTGCTCAACCTCAGCTATGGTGTGACCCCTATCTATCAGAAGAAGCACATTGATTCGCAATACATCTTCTTGGCTGCCATACGTATGCTCCGCCAAAAGGGCTATTTGGGCCTTAACGACAAGATTGCCTATCTGAGCGGTAGCTTTGGTACCGGCGGCGGCACCACCTTCCTTGAAATCAACAAGGTGAAAGAGGTGTTCGACAAGTCATACAAGTTCCACTTGCCCGATGTGGGCGACGTGTCAAAGACCATCAACGAATAAGAATAGACTTTTTATTAAGAACGCCTTCAAGGGAAGCATCTCCTTGAAGGCGTTCTTGCATGATAGACGTGCCCATAGATGCGGGTGCACAAAAAAACCGCAGTGCTTGCATGAACACTGCGGCATGGCGGAAAGTGAGGGATTCAAACCCCCGATACCCGAAAAGGGGTATACCGGATTTCGAGTCCAGCGCATTCGGTCACTCTGCCAACTTTCCTTTTGCGGATTCAAAGTTATACAAATAATGACAAACGGAGTAAGGATATGCTCACTAATCTTGTGACGTTTGCAATAATTAACCCTCCGGAGAAAACTACAGTCATGCATGGGGGCTTCCTCCAGCAATCACTACAATAGTCCTATATCGCTGAAACAGAAATGTTTCCAAAGCATATAGGTGTCGTCCGCCCTTGACTTTTTACGGGCAGAAAGTTTTTTTTATGAGTGGCAGGCATTTCGGGCACAAATCCATACGCCGCAAGTAGCACGCCACAGGCCATGCAGCATGCATCTCTCGGACGGGCATTTATCCATTAGGCACCAGCACCACGTCCACCACATGGCTGCCTGCACCTATCAGGTCGGGGCGTTCCGAGATGCACTTCTGGTATTCCAGGAAATGAGCGAAGGTGTCGTCGCTCATGCGGTTGAGCCTCGTCCGCATATAGTCAGCCGCACCGTCGGGCGAAAAGATGGTGACACGAGCAAGACCTGCCTCACTGTCAAGCCGGTCTATATCCTCCAACCGCACATAATCATAAAGTTCGTCAGCATCCGCCTGAATGTGGAAGTTGCGGTCCACGGCTCCCTTTTCGAGCAGTTTACCCATACGGTCCTCGTCGAAACAATACGACAGAATGCTGTATTCATTCATCAGGTATGCCACAAAGATAAGACCGCCAGGCTTCGTGACACGCTTGGCCTCCAGGAGAGCCTTGAGTTTCTCGCCATCACCGATGAGATGATAAAGCGGGCCCAGCAAGAGCGTCACGTCGGCTGTGGCGTCAGGGATATAAGGCATACTGCGTGCGTCTCCCTGCACCACATCGGCTGTGGGTTCGCGCTTGAGAAACACGTCTATGTTGCGGCGCACGAGTTCCACCGCCTTCACCCGATAGCCTTCAGCCATGAGCGCGGAAGTGTAGCGGCCCGTGCCGGCACCGATGTCGAGCAAGAAAGAATCCGGATGAAGGAAACGACGCAGATGATACATGGTGGTTTCAAACTCCACAATGCCGTGTCGGCGCAGCAAGCGCTTGTCTTCAGGGTGTTTGTTGTAATGTTTCTCTATGTTGGATAATGCCATGATTTCGTTCTATGTCAATGTTTTTTGTTGTTTATTCGTTATGCACAAGGCAGCCTGCCCTGTCTTTCATATCACCATCTATAAATCTTACCGGTTCCTCTACACGCATCACAGCGACCGGACCCTCCACAACTCGTGCATTTCCAAAACACTTGTGAATCGTCCCAGTTGTGTGTGTCGCCGCGATCGCCCGTTCCGTTGCAAGTACGGCACCGTCCAGTACCTCCACAAATACGGCAGTCAACATACAACCTGTTGTCACGTTTCTGATACTCTATCTTGGGAGCGCGAGGAATGGTTCCACTTGGTGTAGTCTGATTATTCTGACCGTTTTGTATGGATTTTGTAAAGATTCTATAGAACATTTCCTTGCTTATCCTGCGTGTGTAATTCCCTTGAATGGCCTGAAGCTGTGTCAGTTTGGGCAACAGAAATATGCAATCCATATTGTTTAGTTGCTTGTGATATCCTCCTGTCATGACAGATACAGCTACCCCCGACATACCGCTAACACCCAAGCGCGTATTAAGCACCTTCAGAAATCCGACAAATTTGTGCTTTCCATTCACCATTCCCTTATACACATAAATCAGAGAGCGGAAATCAGAGCTATTCGATGTAACACTCAAACACAAATCGCCGTCATCCATAAAAAACCTTGCCGAAGCTACACTGCCGTCGCTCTGACGTTGGAAATAATATTCCCCACTCTTAGGCAAAGAACCATTGGCTATGGTTATAGCTGTGTTTGAGGGGTGTTTCGGTGTCGGTTTTCTTTTGGGGGTCACAGTAGCATTAGCTCTTACAGGCGTCTTTAGCGAAGGTTTTCTTGTGGAGTTATTCCGTCTGCTGACAATTCGTTTGGAGACTGAAGCCTGAGTTTGGGCAGTCACATTTCCACAATACAAGTCAAACAATCTTTTGCCCTCCACTTGAATACGTGCCTCATCTGAAGAGGGAATGACCGCGACCCTACTATAAGTCATACGGGCAAGTTGCTGCTCGTCATGCATTAAATCAGCCGTCTTTTTATTGGCGAGCAGACTATATCGAGCATTCCACATCTGTGCTACCTTGTCATTCTTCGGCGTGTAGATGTTGAAAGAAAACAATTGCCTCATCAAATTGGCTCCTTGCTCATAACCTTGCTGGACACTTAGCGCCAGCCAATACACCTTGCTGAACAAATGTTCCTTATCATAATATCCAGAAAGTTCGGCCATTGCCCGGGCATCTCCTTTATCTGCATATATCTTGAAAGCCTCGTATGCCTTCTTTTTGTAAGCTTCCGACTTGGCCCAATCTACTTTGGGGCCAAGTTTGCCACTACCATAAGTCAGGGACAAAGCCTTCAAAGCATAGGGATAACCGAAGTCTGCACATGTGTTGAGATATTCCAGTCGTTTCTTCAAGTTCTTCTTCAAGTGCAGCGTACTTGCATTCTTTCCATATGCCATGGCTTCAGCCAAATGGCACATGGCGGCCACATTACCCTTGTCTACTTCGGCCTTTACAGCATCATAACTCCAATGGTCGAAGTTTTCATTGACATACAACTTCTGTGCCCATAAGCCAGAAGACACCAAGAGGAAAAGAGAAAAAAGAAAGTGTTTCATAAGCTGCAAAATACTTATTGGAGGATTATTCAAACGAAAGTTTGCTGAGTCTTCCTCGCAACGTGTCGGCTTCCGACTTGCGGATGGACAGGGTGATAGAACAGGTGTTGTCATATTCCTGCTTGACAATGCGGGGCTGCATATCCTTGACCACACGCATCACGTCATTCATCATCACATAGGGGAAATCATACTTGACCAGTTCTTCTACCTGGCGCACTTCTACCTCCGAATTATCAATCGCAGCGGCAGCGGCAGTCTTGTAGGCCACGATGAGTCCACCGGTGCCCAGGTTGACGCCACCATAGTAGCGCACCACGATGATGAGGATGTACGTCAGGTCGTTGCTGTTGATTTGGCCGAGAATAGGTTTTCCTGCCGTACTGCTTGGCTCGCCGTCGTCGTTGGCCCGGAAGTCCGTGCGTTCTGCGCCCAACATATAGGCGTAGCACACATGTCGCGCGTCGTAGTATTTTTTTCGGTAGGCCGCCACAATGTCCTTCACCTCCTCAAGCGACTCCACATGATGAGAAAAGGCGAGGAACTTGCTCCGCTTTTCAGAGTAAGTGCCCTCGCCTATTTTATTGGTAATTGTCTTGTATTCGTCAATCATTTAACTGAGTTTGTGAATAATAAGTCCCGAACGCAGTTTAGGTTCAAACCACGTAGCCTTGGGAGGCATTATCTTTCCGCTGTCGGCTATGTCCATAATCTGCTTCATGGTGACCGGATAGAGTGCCAATGCCATGCGCATCTCTCCACTGTCCACGCGGCGCTTCAGTTCGCCGAGCCCTCTCAGTCCGCCCACAAAGTCAATACGCTTGTCGGAACGGAGATCCTTGATGCCGAGCAACTGGTCGAGAATCAGTCTGCTGGAGATGTCCACGTCGAGCACACCGATAGGATTATTGTTGTCATAGGTTCCCTCCTTGGCTTCAAGACTGTACCACTGACCGTCCAGATAGAGCGAGAACTCGTGCAGATGCTGTGGTTTGTATTCGTCAGAGCCCTTGCATTCCACCGTGAAATTCTTCTCCAAAGCCTGCAGGAACGCCTCTGCCGACATGCCGTTCAGGTCTTTCACCACGCGGTTATAGTCAAGGATGGTGAGTTGCGAAGCCTGGAAGCACACGGCCATGAAGTAGTTGTATTCTTCCTTTCCCGTGTGATGCGGATTCTGCTTGGCCTTCTCCGCGCCCACCAGTGCGGCTGCCGCACTGCGATGATGGCCGTCGGCAATATAGAGGGCGGGCATCTTGGCGAATTCTGCCGTGACAGTAGCAATGTCGTTGTCGTCAGCCACAATCCAGAACTGATGGCGGAAGCCGTCTATCGGAGCGATGAAATCGTAGACCGGCGTGGTGGCTGCATACCTGTTGATGAGGTCGTTGAGCACACTGTTGTCGGGATAAGCGAAGAACACCGGCTCTATGTTGGCATTGCACACACGCACATGCTTCATGCGGTCTTCTTCCTTGTCACGGCGTGTCAGCTCGTGTTTCTTGATTACACCATTGAGATAGTCCTCCACATAAGCGCCTACCACCAGTCCATACTGTGTCTTTCCGTTCATGGTCTGGGCATAGATGTAATACTGTTCCTTGTCGTCCTGCACGAGCCACCCTTTGTACTGAAACTTCTTGAAGTTGTCTGCAGCCCGTTGATAGACGCGAGGGTCATATTCGCTGGTGCCGGGTTCAAAGTCTATTTCCGGTTTGATGATGTGATAGAGGCTCATCTCGTTGTCGCCTGCCTCGGCACGCGCTTCCTCGGAGTTGAGCACGTCGTAGGGACGCGACTCCACACGTTCCACAAGGTTCTGTGGAGGCCGGAGTCCCTTGAAAGGTTTGATAGTTGCCATAAGCCTACAGTTATTTGTTTACCTGGAACTTGGTGCAACCATCCTTGAAGAAGGCATTGATTTGCTTGGCGGCAGCAATGCCTGCGTTCGTGTTGGCCTCTGCCGTCTGTGCACCCATCTTCTTAGGTGTGCTGAAGTAGCGGCCTTCAAACTGCTGGAAGCCGGCATCGGCATCGGGCTTGATGTCTGTAATGTATTTCAGGTCCTGACGCTCGGCAAGTAGCTTGAGCAGTTCGGGTTCGTTAATCACTTCCTTGCGTGCGGTGTTGATGAGTATGCCACCCTTTTCCAGCTTGTTGACCAAGGCGTAGTTGATGCTTTCCTTGGTTTCGGGGGTAGCTGGAATGTGCAGACTCACAATGTCGCAGTTCTCAAAGAGAGCTTCCTGGCTGGCTGCGGCATGCACGCCTGCCTCTTCGATGGCAGTGGCCGGGCAGAAGGCGTCGTAGGCATAGACATCCATGCCGAAGCCCTTGGCGATGCGTGCCACGTTGCGGCCCACGTTGCCGAAAGCGAGGATGCCCAGTTTCTTGCCCTTGAGTTCGGTGCCTGCCTTGCCGTTATAGAAGTTGCGCACGGCATATACCAACAGTCCGAACACCAGTTCTGCCACGGCGTTGGCATTCTGTCCAGGTGTATTCTCCACCACTACGCCCTTCTCCTTGGCATAGGCTGTGTCTATGCTGTCGTATCCGGCACCGGCACGCACCACGATTTTGAGTTGTTTGGCGGCATCGAGCACTTCGGGTGTAATCTTGTCTGAACGCACAATCATGGCATCGGCATCCTTCACGGCGTCGAGCAATTGTGCCTTGTCTGTATATTTTTCGAGCAGTACGAGTTCGTTGCCTGCTGCTTCAATTTCTTCCTTGATGCCCTTTACAGCGGCAGCTGCAAAAGGTTTCTCTGTTGCTACGAGTACTTTCATGTTATTCGGTTTTAAATTAGTTGGGTTGCTGTAAAAAAGAAAAAATCAGAAAAGCAGACGAGTCAAAGTAACTGACGCTCGTCTGCCCTTCCGATTGTATGCTGTTTAATGGTTGGCTTCGAAGTCCTTCATGCACTTGATGAGAGCCTGCACGCCTTCCACGGTCTGTGCGTTGTAGCAGCTGGCACGGAATCCGCCAACACTGCGGTGGCCCTTGATGCCCACCATACCCTGATACACGGCGTAGTCGAGGAATGGTTTCTCAAGGTCTTTATACTCATCGTTCATCACGAAGCAGATGTTCATCACCGAGCGGTCTTCTTCCTTCACGGTGCCGCGGAAGAGCTTGTTGCGGTCTATTTCGGCATAGAGCATGTCGGCACGTTCGTGTGCGCGCTTGTCCATAGCCTCAACGCCACCGTTCTTCTTGAGCCAGCGCAGGTTCTCGAGTGCTGAGTAGATAGGCACTACTGGAGGAGTGTTGAACATGCTGCCCTTCTCTACGTGGGTGCGGTAGTCGAGCATGGTAGGAATCTGGCGGGGAGCCTTGCCCAGGGCGTCGTCTTTCACGATGATGACCGTCACACCTGCCATGGCGAGGTTCTTCTGTGCACCGGCATAGATGCAGTCATACTTGGCCACGTCTACAGGACGGCTGAAGATGTCTGAGCTCATGTCGGCAATCAAGCGCACGGGCACGTCAAGGTCTTTGCGAATCTCTGTGCCGTAGATGGTGTTGTTGGTTGTTATGTGCAGATAGTCCACGTCTGTGGGGCATGTCCAGTCTTTGGGAATGAATGTATAGTTGGCGTCGGCAGAGGAAGCCACTTCCACCACGTCGCCGAAGAGTTTAGCCTCTTTCATGGCCTTCTTGGCCCAAGTACCCGTATTCAGATAGGCGGCCTTGTTGATCAGGAAGTTGTAGGGCACCTGACAGAACTGTAAGGATGCGCCACCGCCGAGGAAGATAACGGAGTAGCCTTCTGGAACACTGAGCAGTTCTTTGATAAGCGAGACAGCCTCGTCGACTACTGGTTGGAAATCCTTGGCACGGTGACTAATCTCCATCAGAGAAAGTCCGCTGCCGTTGAAGTCTAAAATCTGCTTGGCTGTATTCTCAATCACCTCACGTGGAAGCATTGAGGGACCTGCATTAAAATTGTACTTCTTCATCTGAATAAATATTTAAGTTATACTAATTGCCTGGTTACTTGTTTGCGGTGCGAAATTACAATATTTATTTCACACAAGCAAATAATAGAGCATAAATTTACAAAATACGCCCTATTAACTTGTAAATTGTCACTTCGTCATCACCTAACGGGTTCTACCACGGTGCGCACGCCTTTGATTTTTTCGCCTTTAGTCAGCTGGAGCACCTGCTTGAGTTTACCGCGCGAAATGGCGGCATAGGCATAGCGGTCGTTCACGTCGATGCGCCCTATATCGTCTTTGCCCAACTGCCCTTTCTTGCAAAGGAATCCCACAATGTCGCCCTTGCTGATTTTGTCTTTCTTTCCCTTACCTATATATATGGTGGTCATCTTGGGTTGTGCGGGCTGAGGCAGTTCATCGGGAATGGCGAACTCTTCGGGTGCGCACTCGAGAAATTCGGGCAAGTGCTCTTCGGGACCGAGCACAAAGAACGTGCGGCCGGTGGATTCCCAGCGTGCGGTGCGGCCTACCCGGTGCACATATCCGTCTTCGCCTTGCGGCAAGTGGTAGTGTATGATGTTGTCGATGTTGGGAATGTCGAGACCACGCGAGGCGAGGTCGGTGCTGACAAAGATGTTGGCCGACCCGTTGGCAAACTTGTAGAGGGCATCCTCGCGCGCCTTTTGGTCCATGCCGCCGTGGAACGAGCTGGTGGCGAAGCCCTGGTCGCGCAGGTAGCTGTCGGTGCGCTCCACGCTGTCGCGGTAGTTCAGGAAGACGATGCTGCTCTGGTTGCCGAGGTGGCGGAGCAGGCGCGACAAGGTGTCGAGCTTGTCTTTCTCCGGACTGTGCACCTCATAGACGGTCACCCGGTCGGGCACCTGCTCGTCGGCTGAAAGATAGTTGATGCGTGCCGTGCGGCTGAGATTGACAAAGCGGGGTATGTCTGCCGTGTCGGTGGCGGAGAGGAGGATGCGGCGGCGCACGTTCTGAAGTTTGCCGAACAGTCGGCCCATCTCGTCGCGGAACCCCATCTCGAGGCATTTGTCAAACTCGTCGAGCACCACCCACTCAATGGCTTCGGCACCGACATTGCCTTTGTCCAAATGGTCGTTGATGCGGCCGGGGGTGGCAAAGACCACTTGGGGCTTCACCTGGCGCAGCTTGCGGTGCTCGTCCATGGTGGGCCTGCCGCCATAAAGACTCATGGCTCGCAGTCCGCACCCCATGTTCTGGAGGATGGTGGCCGATTGGAGGGCGAGCTCTCTGCCGGGCACAATGACCACGGCCTGCACCTCATCGCTCCCGGGGTTGAGCCGCTGGATGAGTGGCAGCATGTAGGCGAGTGTCTTGCCACTGCCCGTGGGTGAAAGTATCACCACGTCCTTGTCGGTGTGGAGCACGGCGTCTGCCGTGTCGAGTTGCATTTGGTTAAGGGATTCTATGCCCAGTTTGCCAAGTATTTTGTTGATGTCCATTGTCTGTGTTTTTGATGAGAGGCATGCCAGGGGCTTGCCTCTTGGATGATAAGATTGACAAAGATACGTTTTTCTGTCCGCTCTGGCAAGAAAACGGGAGATTATTTCTTTCGTGCGTTCAAATGCGGCCGAAATTGTTTTTCGCCTCGGCGGGATGTTCGTCAGTGAGGAGCCGGCCATACGTTTGTGTGCCGTTAACGGAGTGTTAGTCTGCCGTTAACCATCCGTTACCATGCCATTAACGGATTTTCCGAGGCGGTGGTCTGAAGGAAAAGGAGGGTTCAAAGTCCCTACCCCTTGCCAAGAAACTTCTCCGAAATGTAGTCGTTGAGCCGCTCGCGATAGCTGTCGCCCACGGGCAAGTCGGTGCCATTGTCGAGCACCACCCTGCTCTTGTTGATTTCCGAGAGGTGGCACAGATTGATGATGCAAGACTTGTGGATGCGCATGAAGCTGTGGCCTTCGAGTCTCTCTTCCATCTTCTTCATGCTGAACAGCACCACCAGCGGCTTGGGCTGACTGGAGACGTGTATGCGCAGGTACTCTGCCATGCCCTCCACATAGATTATGTCGGAAGCGAGGATGCGCACCACCTTGTAGTCGGTCTTGAGGAAAAGCGCATTGTCGGCATCCATCGGCGACATACTGGCGGCATGGATGAGGTCGTATTGCCGCTTCACCTTGTCGGCTGCACGCAGCACATCGCCCATGCCGAAGGGCTTGAGCAGATAGTCGAGGGCGTCCACCTTGAAGCCCTCCACGGCATATTCCTCATAGGCAGTGGTAAACACAATCATTGGGGGATTGTGGAGCGAGCGCACGAAGTCAAGCCCGTTGATGTCGGGCTTGTTCCGGACAATGGTTGCCGTGAGCCAGATGGTCGGAGCAGGGATGGTTGGGGTCAGGGACGGTTGCCGTTGCAGCTACCTTTCAGTTGGGCAGTCACCGTCGACGAAGAGGAGCCGCTGGTGAGCGTATAGCTGCTGCCCGAAGCAAGACCTGCACAAGACACGAGCACCGAACTGCCGCTCATGGATCCGCCGCCAGGTCCGCCCTGCCCGCCAGGTCCACCAAAGGCCCTGCCACCGAAGCCTCCGCCTCCCTGGCCAGACGACGTGTAGTTGCTCGGCACGGTGAACGTGGCAAGCACCGTAGAACCGCTTTTCAGCGTGACGGTGGAGTTGGCAGTGACCGACATACTGCCCGTCACGTAGGGTTTGCGTGGAGGCTGCCGTGCTCGGCACCGAGTTGCCGCCGCCCACGGCAAGCAGGGTTCCGCCGGTGAAAATCACGGAGTAGCCGTCTTCCTCGTTGGCGTCAATGCCACACTCGGGGGCAGATGTGCCGAACGCCCTGATAACACCGCCGCTGATATACAGGTTGCCGTTGGAGTCGATTCCGTCGTTGCCTGATGCGACAACCGTTATGTCGCCACCTTTTATATATATGTGGCTCAAGGTCGGAAACACGGAAATTGCCTACTTCAAGAGTTATGTCGCCACCTTTTATATACATGTGGCTCGACGAGTTGAGGCCGTCATCGTAGGAGTTGACCACGAGGGTGCCGTCGCTCACGGTAAGCACCGCCTTGCTCTCTATGCCCTCGGCACCGTTGCCCGTGGTGGTCACGCTGATGTTGCCGCCGTTGATGGTCACGTTGCCATCGGCCTTCATGCCCTTGGGCGACGACTTCTGGTCACTGTCCAGATTGTCGGTGTTGCCTGTATAGTTGGTATATTCCTTACCGTTCACATAGGCATACATGCCGCCCTTGGTGCTCACGGCGATGGTGCCGCCGTTGATGGTGAGGGTGGAGTCGCAGCTGATGCCCTTGCCGCCACTGCCGCTGCTGACGAG
Organism: uncultured Prevotella sp.; assembly: GCA_905198745.1. Taxonomy (GTDB): domain Bacteria; phylum Bacteroidota; class Bacteroidia; order Bacteroidales; family Bacteroidaceae; genus Prevotella. The sequence goes on from CAJKDU010000001.1 coordinate 143,881, forward strand.
GGTGAGGGTGCCGCCGTCAATGCGCACGTGGCCGTCGGCACTGATGCATGAGCAGGCCTTGGTCTTCACGTCGTCGGCATCCCACTTTCCGCCGCCCGAGGTGGTCAGGTTCAGTTCGCCGTCGGTAATCACCACATCGCCGTCGGCCTTCAGTCCTTTGGTGGCTGTGCCGGTAACGGAAATGTTGAGTGTGCCTCCGTTGACGGTGAGTGTGCCGGTGTCTTCGGTCTCGCGGTCGGTGGCGTCTTTATAGGAAACCTGCACGCCGTCGTCGGCCGTGCCCGATATGCAGAGCGTGCCGCTCTCCATGAGGAAGTACTGGTTGCAGTTGATACCGTCCTTCGCGGCAGCAAGCACGTTGACCGTGCAGTTCTTCAGTTCCACATACTCCTTGGAATATATGCCGTGGGCGGTGTTGCCATAGACATTAAGCGTGCCCTTGCCCTTCATCTCCAGATGGCCCTTGCACACGATGCAGCCCTTCTGCGCGCCCGAGACGCCGTCTGTGAGCGTATTCTCCGTGCTCTTCTTCACGCTGAGTGCAATGCGCTTGCCGTCCTGGATGTTGAGGGGTGCTCCCGCGGAATTGGTGAGCAACAGGCCGTTGAGTTCAACGGTAGCCTTGTAGGAACCTTCCAGCGAGAACTCGCCGTCGGTGGAAGTTCCGGCAAGCACGTAGGTGATTTCCCCGCACACGTCGTCGCTCACAGCGTCGCTCTGCACGAGCGATACGTGGGCACCGTCAATCGTTGGCGTAACATATTGTACCACGTTTCACGCCACGGTCATGGTGGCAACAGAGCCGTTGTAGTTCACCGTCACGCTGTTGTCCGTCACCTCATGGTCGTCCACATACATCTTGGCGACGTCTGCCACCCGGAAGGTCTTGCCCATCACGGTGAGGGTCTCGCCGCCCTGATAGTTCATGACGCCGGCTTCGGAGGCAGGGAAAGCATAGGTTACATTCCCGACAACCACGTTAAGTGTCTGTGCATCAGCATACATGGCTATCAACACAGACAAAAGAAATAAGGAAAAAGTCTTTTTCATTTCACCGTCATCTTAAAGGTTCTACTTGGAGTCTTGACCACATAAATGCCCGCCTTGGCTTGTCGGCAGAAAGCAGACAGGTCGGTATAGGTGCCGAGGCAAACGCCCGCCAGGGTGTAGACCTGCTTGACGTTGTCCTCTCCGGCAGCCGTGGTCTCGGCAATGCCCGTCAGGTTTTGGTCGGTGAAATACATGCTATTCAGGTCTGCCACACTCATCTCGTGAGTCTCAGTGCCGTTGGAGGCAACAAGTTTGCCGTCAACGAAGGTCATTGTGAGTGCGGTGACATTCATGGAAACCTTGGTTCCGTCAGCCGATAGAAACGTGAGGAAGCCATAATCGGCGGCTCTGCCTACCGCTACGGCGAGGCATGCCGTCATCACCAGAATCAATCTCTTCATAAGCTGAAATATGTTGGTTTGTCAATGTTTCCACGATGAGAAAGTCAAAGAAGCGTCAGCCCGAAACGCAATGCGGAAGGGCCAACGCTTCGGCCGGAATGCGATAAACTGATAAACTAAACAGTCTGGCATAGCCTTCACAGGCCAACGTCTTCTTCAAACTTCTTTCTCTCTCTCTTATCATTAGCTCACAATCAGAGCTTGTAGGTGTAGGCCAAGCCCAAGGAGTGCATGTCCTGACCATTCTTCACCTTGCTGCTCGGTGTCTGGAAACGGTAGTAGAGTTTCACGGCATGGTGCTTGGACAGGCTGAGGTCGGCACCAGCAGTGTAGCGGGTCTTCTGAAGTCCACCCTTGCCATGGTACACCTCCACGCTTGCAAAGGGTTTTGCAGGGCATTTCCTGATGGTGTAGCTGGCCTGCAGGCGCGAGCGCAACTGGTGTTGGCTCTTGCTCTGCACGTCTTCCCACTCGTCGGTGTCGAGATTGTGCTTGCGGTCTTGCGCCACCGGACGATAGGTGTATTGGTATTGTTCGCGCCACGAAAGACCGATGGGCCCTGCCTGAAGACTGCCCGTAACGGCCAGCCGGAAACGGTGGCGGGGCGACCAATAGGGCGGCGTGAACTTGAAGACCGAGCCGTCCTGGTGACTGCTCATGTCGGTGGCATGCCGATCATAGAAGAAATCGTAGCCTGCCGACAGCTTTACATGGCGGTTGGGCTTGTAAGCCGCATCCAGGTCAAGGCTCCAGCGTTCCATGTCGCTTGAGTTGTTACGGGTGCGTGCACCCACTTTGGCACCTACAGCCCAGTGCCTGTCCAGTTTCTTTTCCAGGCCGGCATCAATGCACAAGCCGAAGTCGGAAGCGTCTTGAGCCTGCATGCCCAGGGTGAAGACAAGCGACAATCCGGCCAATGCCGTGCGCTGTATCATCATTTCTTTCATACTGTTCATCTTGTCTGAAACCTGTTTCCGCCCGTCTCCACCACGAAGACGGGACGGAAAAGAGATTCTCATAATTATATGTGATTCAAACAGTCTCCCTTATTGAACATTTGTCACGGCTTGTTCGTTACGCCGACAAAAGTAAGACAAATATGCAACAAGGGCAACTTTATTCAACGAACCGGCCATTTGTTTCAACAAGCACCGGATAAAAAATCCCGTGATGTAACGGCACCACGGGATTATACGCAGTAGTTCTATTTCTTCATCAGCCTGTCTATCTCATCAAATTCCTTACCCATGTTGAGGTTAAGATAGATAGTGTAGAGCACGGGCGCCCACTTCTGCTTCTGGTCGGGTGCCAACTGCCTGTAACGCTCCATGTAGGGGCGACTCTTGGTGTAGTTCTCTATTATCTTCTTGCGTGCCGAAGCATAGCGTTGCGACACCTTGTCGAGTTCAATCGCCTTGTTGAAATAGGCCAAGCCTATGTTGAAGTGTGCGTCGGCAAGGGTGTCGTTCTCTGCGAGCAGGCGCTTGCAGATATCAATGCACTCGTCATACTTGCCGGTGTTGAGCAGCACGGTGCTTTTGGTGAACCTATAGAGCACATTGGCACTGTCAATGGCCAGCGCCTTGTTGACCACCGCCATGGCAGAGTCTTGCAGGTCGTGCTCCGCATAATAGTCTATCAGTCGGGGGAAGAAGAAGGGGAACGAAGGATAAAGGTCGAAGCCCTCACGCAACGTTCCGACATAGGCTGTCGAGTCTCCTTTCATCTTGAGCATCTCACACTTGAACTGCAACAGGAAGTCGCAGCGGGTTGTGTCGCGCAACGCCAGGTCCAGGTATTTGCCCGTCTTGTCCACGTCCTTTTCCTTGTATCCGCAATAGGAAGCCCAGTAGGCAGCCTCCGCCATGTGCTTGTCTTGCTCCATATAATGATAGGCGGAGAACAGTGGCTGCCGATGGCAGTCTATGTAGGCGTCAAAGAAGTCGAAGGCCCGTTGGTAGTTCTTCTTGTTGATGAAATAGGCACCGCCGTTGAAGAGGTTGGGACGATAGGTGTTGAGATATTCGGCATGGCTCTTTCTGAACTTCAGTTTCACCGTTCCCTTTTCGTCGGGCATGGCGTCCACTGAGTCCATCTGCTCAAGCACGGAGAAAAGGCGGTAGGTGGTGTTGAAGATTGCCGCCGTGTCGCATTGTTGCTTGAGATAGAGTTTCTCGTTGCCCTGGTCATACTGCGCCTTGACAGACTCAAACAGGGTGGTCCATATCTTCATGTTGCCTCTGTTGGCAGAATCCTTCAGCAAGTCGGTCATCAACTGTTCTGCCACCTGCAGGTTGTTGCCGCTCTTGATGTAGTCGCGTGCCTGGGAAATCTGCTTCTTCTGGGCAAAGCCGGAAAGCGGCAGGAAAAGAAGAACTGCTAACAGGACTAAGAAATACTTGTACTTATACATCATATTATTTGAATACAACGTGGACTATCGGAAACCTTATCCGGGAAATAAAGAAAGAGTTGAGGGAGGCTGCCCTCTTCACGGTGGCAACCTCCGACAACTCTGTATTGAGAACTTTCTGTCAATTACTTGGTCAAAGCCTCAGCTTCCTTGGTCTGTGGGTCGTTGGCACCGAAGAGCTTGTAGTAGCAGCGATAGAGAGCATAAGCCCAGTTAGACTGCTCACGGTTGGGGTCAAGGCTCTTGGCTTTCTCCAGGTAGCCCTTGGCCTGCTCATAGATAGGCCAAATCTGATCCTTGGCAGCCTGGCTCAGACGACCGCTCTTGCCTGAAGCACGGTCTTCGGCCTTCTGTGCACGGTCAAACAGGCAGGCGCCCATGAAAGCGTTCACCTGAGGATTCTCCGGCTTAATCTCCAGTGCCTTCTTGAATGCCTCGATAGCATCCTCAAGTTTCTGGGCCACCATCAGGTTCTGACCCTTCACAGCCCATGCGGTGAAGTTCTTGGGGTCCTGGGCAAGCTTCTCCTCAACAAGCTTGTTGGCAGAAGCTTCGTCCTTGAATGAAGAATAGAGGTTGATGAGTGTGCCGAAGAGCATCTCGTTGTTGGGGTCCTGGGCATAGAGAGCCTTCACCTTCTCGGCATAAGCCACGCTGTCGGCATGGTTGGTGAGCTGGGCCTGCATCACGGCGAGTTGGATGTTGAAAGCGTCCTTGCCGTGATCCTTGTCCTTCACGGCAAGGGCTGCATACTTCTCAGCATTCTTGTAGTCCTTGGCCTGGTAGGCGTAGATGGCTGCATAGTAGGCAATCTGCGTGAGGTTAGCATCGGGAGTCTTCTCGACCTGGGCCTTGAACATAGGGTCAGAGGCTGTCTCCACATAGTATGCCAGGTTCTTGTAAGCCAAGGCATCGTTGTGGATGTTCTGATAGTACACACCTGCATTGATGAGGTGAGGACGGAAGCCATAGAGTTTCTCGCCCAGGTCGGCAAACTTAGGCTTAATCTTGCCCTTGTCGTTCTCCTGCTGGTCAAACTTGTAGCACTCGGAGCCGTCGTGTACGGCATTGTAGACTGCCGTGTAGAGGCCCAGCGTGTCATACTGCTCTATCTTGCCCTGCTTGAGCTGGCGGTTCATCTGGTTCTGTGTCTCAGTGCCCTGCTCCTTGGTCACTTTCTCCATGGCGAGGCTCACCAGATGGTTGTAGCACTTGGCCTTTTGCTCGGCCGAAAGGCTACCGAGGTTCTGCTCCAGAATCTTGGCAGCTTCTGCATAGTCCTTAATCTTGGACATCTGCTTGAATACATCCTGTGCGAAGGCTGTTGAGGCGGAAGCCATCAACATAGCCGCAATCATAATTTTTTTCATATTCAATATAGTTTTAGTTGTGTCTTTGGAATGTAGAACGGAAGCACAATACTTCCGCCCTACCATTCGGTTATTTATTCTTCTGCGTTGTCTTCTGTATCGGCATCAGCCGGTTCGTCGCCTGCCGGCACGTCGGGCACAGTGTCCTTACGGATGGCGTCGCTGGTCTGCTGCCATGCCTCCTGACTTTCCTGTTCGGCGTCGGCTTCCTTCTCTGAGCTCATCACCTTGCACACGCTCGCTATCACGTCGTTCTTCTTGGTGAGGTTGATGAGGCGCACGCCCTGGGTGGCACGGCCCATCACACGGCAGTCTGCCACGGCAAGGCGAATCACGATGCCGCTCTTGTTGATGATCATCAGGTCGTTGTCGTCGGTCACGTTCTTGAGGGCCACCAGACGACCGGTCTTGTCGGTGATGTTCATGGTCTTCACGCCCTTGCCGCCACGGTTGGTCTTGCGGTAGTCATCCACCAATGAGCGCTTGCCGTAGCCGTTCTCGCTGACCACCATCACGCTCTCGGTCTGCGCGTCGTTCACCACGATCATGCCTACCACCTCGTCGTCGCCCTCATCGAGCTTCATGCCACGCACACCCGTAGACACACGTCCCATGGTGCGCACGGTGTTCTCGTCGAAGCGCACGGCACGTCCGTTGCGGTCGGCAAGGATGAGTTCGTTGTGGCCGTTGGTCAAGCGAACGTCTACCACCTCGTCGCCTTCCACAATGTTGATGGCGTTCACGCCATTGGCACGCGGACGGGAATAGGCTTCCAGGCAGGTCTTCTTCACCATGCCCTTCTTGGTGGCAAACACCACATAGTGACTGTTGAGGAACTCGGTGTCGTTGATGCTGGTCAGGCGGAGGAATGCGTTCACGCTATCGTCTGCCTCGATGTTGAGCATGTTCTGGATGGCACGTCCCTTGGAGTTCTTCGCACCCTCGGGTATTTCATAGCACTTGAGCCAGTAGCAGCGGCCCTTGCGGGTGAAGAAGAGCATGGTGTTGTGCATCGTGGCGGGATAGATAAACTCGGTGAAGTCCTGGTCGCGCGTGTGCGCGCCCTTGGAACCCACGCCGCCACGTGCCTGCTCGCGGAACTCGCTCAGCGGTGTGCGCTTGATGTAGCCCAGATGGCTCACGGTGATAACCACGGGGTCGTTGGGATAGAAGTCCTCGGGATTGAACTCCTCGCTGGAGTATTTGATTTCGGTGCGGCGTGCGTCGCCGTACTTCTCCTTCACCTCTATGAGTTCGTCCTTCATCACTTTCTTGCAGAGTTCGGGGTCGGCAAGAATCTGCTCCAAGTAGGCGATGGTCTTCTCCAGTTCCTCGTATTCTGCGTGCAACTGGTCCATGCGCAGACCCGTGAGCTGCGACAGACGCATGTCGACAATGGCCTTGCTCTGCACCTCGTCGAGTTCGAAGCGCTTCTCCAGGTTGCGCTGTGCATCGGAAGGAGTCTTCGAGGCACGGATGATGTGCACCACTTCGTCGATATTGTCGCAGGCTATGATCAAGCCTTCCAGTATGTGGGCACGTTCCTGCGCCTTGCGCAGTTCGTACTTGGTGCGGCGGATGGTCACGTCGTGACGGTGCTCCACGAAATACTTCACGCAGTCCTTGAGTGTGAGCAGACGTGGACGGCCCTTGACCAGGGCGATGCAGTTCACTGAGAACGAGCTCTGGAGGGCAGTCATCTTGAAGAGCTTGTTGAGTATCACGTTGGCGTTGGCGTCGCGCTTCACGTCCACCACGATACGCATACCCTGTCGGCCGGTCTCGTCGTTCACGTTGGAGATGCCCTCTATCTTGCCCTCCTTCACCAGTTCGGCAATATACTCGATGAGCTGTGCCTTGTTCACGCCGTAAGGAATCTCGGTCACCACAATCTTGTCGTGGTTCTCGCCCGGCTCAATTTCCGCCTTGGCACGAATCACGATGCGGCCCTTACCGGTTTCGTAGGCATCCTTCACGCCCTGAATACCATATATATAAGCACCCGTAGGGAAGTCGGGAGCCTTGATATACTGCATCAGTCCGTCGATGTCGATATCGGGATTGTCTATGTAGGCACAGCATCCGTCGATCACCTCGCCCAGGTTATGGGTAGGAATGTTGGTCGCCATACCCACGGCAATGCCGTTGGCACCGTTGACCAGCAGGTTGGGCACCTTGGTCGGCATCACTGACGGCTCCTGAAGAGAGTCGTCGAAGTTGTTCTCCATGTCCACGGTGTCTTTGTCGAGGTCGTCCATGATGTGTTCGCCCATCTTGGAGAGTCGACACTCCGTGTAACGCATGGCTGCCGGAGAGTCGCCGTCCACGGAACCGAAGTTACCCTGTCCGTCGACGAGCATGTAGCGCATGTTCCAGCTCTGGCCCATGCGCACCAGTGCGCCATAGACAGAACTGTCGCCGTGTGGGTGATATTTACCGAGCACCTCACCAACCACACGCGCACACTTCTTGTAGGGACTTGTGCTTGTGTTGCCGATGCCGAGCATACCGAAGAGGATGCGGCGGTGCACGGGCTTGAATCCATCACGTACATCGGGAAGAGCGCGCGACACAATCACCGACATGGAGTAGTCGATGTAGGAGTCTTGCATCTCTTTCTTGATGTCGACTTTCTCAATTCTGTCGTAATCAAATGTCTGAGTATCGTCCATTAATTTTCTATGTGTTATTTTGACTTTAAATTCATTCTAAGGGCGTTTGTTTCCGCTCTAAGCGATTTTCGCCTTTTGTTTCAAGGTGTAAAATTACTACTTTTTTTCGTAACAAAACGCGTCAGGGGGCAAAAGATTGCGTTTTTTATATGTTTTTAGTGAACAGACGTTTCCCTTTCGGGCCAAACAGGGCAAAAGCGCCGTGTGTAGGCAGCCTCGGAGCGAACAGTACTGGACGAGCGTTCACCCACAAGTACGACACCTATTCCCCCGAAACAAGCAATCCGCAGCACCTGCCATGGAAGACGGTGTTGCGGATAGCTTGTTTGAGCCTGGCGTGGTGGCGTTAGCGGCAAATAAACTTCATGCCGTTCTTCACATAGAGACCGCCCGGCTGCGGATGTTTCACCTCACGTCCTTTGCATGTCGTAGACCTTGCCGTCGGCAGGCAACTTGACTGCCGTGGCTTGACCGATACCCGTGACCGTATCGTCATAGACTGCCTCAAGGGTTTCGGCTGTGGAATCGTAGACAAGATAGGCAAAATGGCTGGGAATAAAGCCCGTCGTCTTGTGGAAAATGCCTTCGCTACTGTCTATTGTATAGTAATCCACATTTTCGTTTATCGACTTGATGGTGCCCTTGAACGGACTGTCTGTGACTGGCAAATCAGCATTATAGTCCAAGAATGCACCTTCTTGCTTGAGGAAGTAGCCTCATTCACCCTCCTTGATTTTCACCACATAGGGCAATCCCGGCTCCACCTTGTCCACGGCATTGAAATGCAGCTTGCCGTCTACGATACCCGTAAAGGCATATACATTCTCTATGCCATAGCGTTCGTCCATGCCTGAAACGTCAAAGCCTTGTTGCATACATATCGGATCATATTTTCTGTATCCCGAGAAAAATCCAGAGGATGTAAAAGGAAGTATGTCAGCACATCCTTTCACGCCATCGCCCTCAAGCAGTTTCCTGCACTCTTCTTGATTACGTTCCGTCACGAACACCGTGGGATACACGCCATCTGCCACCCGAAGGAAATTGGTCTTTTTCAGTTTAACCTGCTCGTCAGAGGCGGTAAAGACGACTTTATTCTGCGTATAAGGAAGAAGTGCCACCTTGGTCAGACTGCTGCATCCCGAGAATGGTGAAGGAGCCGAAGTCCCGCTATATACCGCCTCGAAATTCGTTTGAACTATTTTCAAGGAAGTGCATCCCTTGAACGCCCCTTCGCCCAAACTGCCACAATAAAAAGAGATGTGGGCAGGAAGGGAAGTGCAATCGGCAAATGCTTCCTCACCTAAGCTGTCATAATAACCGGTAAACGAAAATTTTTCCAGGGAGGAGCATCCTTTCAGAAATTGGTCGCCAATGGCTTTCACAATACTTCCGCCGGTCAACCACCGGAGTACCGTACAATTTGTAAACGCATTGGCAGGAAGGAACCCCACACCTGATTCCACATACATTCTTATTAAATTGGAACCTCGGAACGCATTGTTTCCTATACTCGTAACGGCATCTGGAATAGTAACAAAGTTCTTGAAATGCTTGAAATCCTTCAGGCTGTTAGCGCCCAACTGGGTCACTTTATACGCGACATCGGCACAGGTCACTTCTTCAGGTATAACCGTATCATCAGTATACGTATAGAATATGGTGATATAAGGTTAGCATGACATGCGGGTTAGACACCGCATAAGAAAAAATCACCCATCATTGAGTTTCGGCATCATGACAAACTGGCAAGGAATGCAACGGAAGGATTGAAACGCCAGCAACAACCGAAGTTTAACATTCGTTAGTAACAGGTTTTCGCACCTTGCAATAGAAACGGGAAAAAGAGTTTGTTTTGGGGAGCTACGTGAATGATAGACGGGAAAAGCGTGCAAAAAACCACCTGATTTTTACCCAACTTTTTGTGTGCAATCGTGACCGTTTAACACGGAATTAACGCGACTTTGGGTCTCGAACTGCATTTTTCAGTCTGTTTACGTTGCACTTTTACTCGCAAGAAACGACGTTTTCAAAGGTGTCACACTTTTTAGAGCCTTCTATAGGCATACATAAAAAACCACTTTTCCTG
>CAJKDU010000002.1 GCA_905198745.1 uncultured Prevotella sp.
TATGTACAACTTTTTACTCATATTTATCAACTTAAATTAATTCCGCCAACGGGTTAGATTAATTATTTTATATATGAGTATTAAAAATTTATTGTGGACAGGAGGATTGGCATCTGTTCTCATTGCTACCTCGGCATGCTCCACCTCGAACAAAGCCGGCTATGCACTGACTGGCGTCTCAAAAACAAGAATTCTTGTTGACCAACGCTATGATGCGTCGCCCGACAAGAATGCCATGAAATTCATTGCACCCTACAAGCAGAAAGTTGACAGCCTGATGGGACCCGTTATGGGTACTGCAGCTGAATCCATGACGGCACACCGGCCGGAAAGCGAGTTGTCAAACTTGCTGGCCGACATCCTGGTATGGAAGAGCAAAGACTACAACGAGACACCTGATTTCAGCGTCTATAATATGGGGGGAATCAGAGCTTCCTTCACAAAAGGAAAAGTGACCTACGGTGATGTGCTCGATGTGGCTCCCTTTGAAAACAAGATTTGCTTCCTCACCCTGACAGGTGAAAAGGTGACTGAACTGTTCCAACAAATAGCCTCTGTGGGCGGTGAAGCCGTGAGCCATGGCGTGGAACTCGTTATCACTCACGACGGAAAACTGGTAAGCGCCAAACTGCATGGCAAAGCCATTGACCCCAAAGCCAACTACAGAGTGGTGACATTGGATTATGTGTCGCAGGGAAACGATAAGATGAACGCCTTCAAGAGTGGCACAAACCAGGTTTCTCCACAAGAAGAACACAACAACGTGATGTTTATCATCATGGACTATTTCAAAGCCCACGATAAACAGGGCAAGGCTGTAGATAGTAAGATTGAGGGAAGAATACGTTATCAAGAATAAAAGACAAGATATATGTTGAAGAATATTATATTATCCGCCATGCTCCTCTCTGCTGCATGCGGGATCAATGCACAAGACAAGCAACTCGTGATATTGCACACCAACGACACGCACAGCTGCATCATGCCTCTCAACCCTAACCTTGCAGACACTACGAAAGCTAACCGGGGTGGGTTCATGAGAAGAGCGACAATGATAAGCGAGGAAAGAGCCAAGAATCCGCGACTTCTACTTATAGACAGCGGCGACTTCTCACAGGGGTCTCCCTATTACACGTTATTTAAAGGTAACGTGGAAATTGGACTGATGAATGAAATGAAGTATGATGCTTCAACAATAGGAAACCATGAATTCGACTTCGGACTGGAAAACATGGCACGCCTATTCAAAAGGGCTAACTTCCCCATCCTATGCTCCAACTACGACTTTACCGGTACCGTTCTCGACGGCATTGTCAAACCGTATGCCATCGTAAAACGCAACGGAATAAAAATAGGCATGTTTGCCGTAGACCCGAAACTCGACGGCTTAGTTTTTGCCAAGAACTGCAAGGGGGTGAAGTATCTAGACCCCATAGGATGTGCACAAAAAATGGCAGACCTCTTGAAGGCAAAGGGGTGTGACCTTGTTATCTGCGTGTCACACCTGGGATGGAAAATCGGAGGAGACGACGACAACAAACTCATTGCCAACACCCGGGGCATAGACTTGGTGCTTGGAGGTCACTCGCACTCACTTTTGAAAGAACTGGTATGCGAAAAGAACCTTGACGGCAAGCCAATACCTGTAGATCAAAACGGCAAGAATGCCATATATGTGGGCAAACTTACACTATACTTGAACAAAAGAAAATAGCCAGCATTTCTACCCTATTCAAAATAGAATGTCAGAGCTATGATTTTGCTTCGAGTTTCGTTTACCGACATGCCATAGGCAAGATTGGGGTTCTTGAGTTTCTGAGCATGAGCTTTATCTAAGCTGTTGGTCAAGCTATACATAAACTTCAATTCTGGCCGAAGCTTAAAGAACGGAAGATAAAAGTCGCAGCCAATGCCAAATTCGGCAAATGCATCATAGCGTTTCAACTTAATCAAATCATTGTCCTTGCCTGAGAGGTTTACCATCGGTGTAAAGCCGGCCATCAGGTAAGGACGATGGTTATTGAAACGAGGAGCAGAGAATATCAAGTCAAATGCCGAAGATATATAGACCGTCTTCATTTCTTGTGTGACCTCGGTCTGTTTCCCGTTGGCATCAAGATTCGAAAAATTGTGAAACGTGAGATGGCGTGTACCAAAATACAATGCTGGCGCAATGCGGAACTGGAAATGTGTACTAAGGCGAAATTCACCAAGCACACCCACAGTAAATCCTGGGTCCCACCTGTCCTGGTCACAAGTTATATCGGTCAACGAGGTGGTTCCATCGTCATTGGTAATAGTTAGTGGCCCAACGTTCATCAATTCAAGATCTTGAAGGTGCGTACCAACCATGACGCCAAAGTGAAGGGGACGCAAATCTGTATACGGACGGTTTTCCACCGTACGTTCCTGGGCTGATACCCAACAGGTAATCAACAATAGCATCGAAATAATAGAAGTACGTTTCATATAAACCATAAACGTAAAAAATCCTTCCTTATTATATATAAGTCCCCTCTAATTAATCCCCACAAATAATTAGTAGGTTAAATTTTTGCAAAATATATACCTAAATATAGGTATATTAAAAATATTTCGTACCTTTGCATCGTCATAAAATGACAGACGTGAATAAGAAAACACAACAAAAACATTATTAACAATAAAATTTAATTGAATATGGCTTACGTAATTGGTAACGATTGTATCGCTTGCGGTACGTGCATTGACGAATGTCCTTCTGGCGCTATTTCAGCTGGAGACGAGAAGTATTCTATCAACCCAGATGAGTGCACAGAATGCGGTACTTGCGCTGATGTTTGTCCTAACGAAGCTATCGCTTTGGGCTAATCATTAGTAAGACGAAGAAATAAAGGTGACTGCCAGTTGGTAGTCACCTTATTTTTTATTATACCTACATAAACACAAAGATATTATACCAGACCCCAGTAAACGTTTCCATTAGAAATTCATTTTCTTTCATATAATAGAGTGAGGGATGAGTGATAGATAAGTGAGGGATGAGTGATAGATTCTTGTTAGTACTTTTATTGCATATATCTGATAATCAACATTCTACATTTATAACAAGTTCAAAAAGTGATAGGTGATAGACAATTCTTAAAAAATCTGTTTATGTATACTTGTTCAAGTGTATGATAAGGTACATGTAAAATGATTCAGCCAAGGAAGTGATTTCAAATTCGGGATTATAAATAGGCTATGGTAATAGTATGTGGTGGCTATAGAAAGACTATAGTGTAACAAAAATCCAAAGATATTATGCCGGTGTACACCACACTGTGAAACTTTTAAGGAAGTTACATACAAATCAGAAATACAAGTAAATAAAAAAAGGATGAAGTATATACTCCATCCCTTTACAAATAGTTATATAAAAATCTCTTTTATTTAGCTCCAAGAATCTGGTTAGCAACATTGTCAGAAGGGTCAATCTTGATAATCTTTTCAGCTATAGTCTTGGCACCAGCAACATTGTCATGTGAATAATTGTAGTAAGCCATATAGTGATAAGCTTCGAGGATACGAGCCTTGTCTACATTAGACAACTCACCCGTATGCTTCTCAACAAGTTCTGCCAAACGCTCATAATGAGGCTTTGCGAGTCCCTTCTTTGAATCGGGATCAAGTGCAGCACTCAAACGAGCGCGCATAAAGACAGCAAACTCCTCTGCATCAGGAAATCTCTTAGCCAAGTCTGCATAAGCAGCATCTGCATTCTTCACAGCCTCGTCGCGCTGCTCCTGAGTCTGATTGGTTTCAGAAGCCTGATTACGATAGATAGTAGCCAAACCAGCGTAATCATTGGCTGTAGCATCCTTCTTTGCTGCCAGGAAGTTCTTGTAAATAGTAGCTGCATTAGCATAATCACCCTTTGCCGCATAAGCTTGAGAAAGCACTTGCATTACATCAGTACGATTAGGATTCATCTCCAAAGCCTTATTGAAAGAAGTAATGGAGTTATCGTAATCCTTCTTGCCATTATAAGCATATCCCTGATAAGTATAATCAAGAGCAGTAAACTTGGCACTGTCTGACTGATTGAAAAGTTTATCAGCAAAAGACAGAGCATTATCATAATCCTTCTTGTCTGTATAACTATAGAATGCAATACGATTCAAACCAGCCATACGGGGGAACTTTTGACTTCCGGTTGTTGCTACTTCAATTGCCTTATCAAAGTTCTGCTTGAAGTAAGCAGACATGGCATACTCTGTAAGCTGTGAACCATCCAACTTATTGATGTCAGCCTTTCCAAAGTTTTCAATAGCCTTATCGAAGTCATTAGCCTCATAATAGAAATGACCTGCTACAGCATCCACGGGATAAGTGGGATCAACTGTACGCAACTTATTAAGCATGTCAACAGCTTCACCAGGGCTACTTACTCTATATACATAGGCATACTTGATATAACCCTGAGGATTCTGAGGGTCAAAATAAACTGCCTGCTGATACCATTTTGCAGCTCCACCACCATTGTCCTTGAAAGCTTCGATATCGCCTTTCAAGATATAGCCAGCCCCATTCTTCTTGTCTTTCTTGATAGCTTCATCGGCATATTTCGAAGCATTAATTGTATCTTTAATGTCGAGATATGCACGGCCAAGACCAACCAATGCTTCTGCATTCTTCTTGTTAGCCTTGTAAAATTCCTGAACCTGCTTCTTGGCGGCGTCAGGATTAGCTTTATTTGCTACTATAACTTTAGTAATGGCATCAAGCTGCGACTTAATGTCTTGTGCCATAGAGGGAGCGGAGAATCCTGTCATCAACGCTCCTGCCAATAAATATTTAATCGCTTTCATAATTCTATGTTTTTAAGTTAAGAATGTATCGTTTCATACATGACGAAATAATAAAATAAAAGTTACTCGCCAGAAACGTTAACAGACCTTACATTAATGTCACCTCTATAAGGAAGTAATCCAGACTTGAATATAATCAATTGTCCTTTAGGGCTTTCCAGGAAATGAGCAAATCCCCATGGCAAGCCATTAATAGGATCATTTAACAATGCATATATAGTTCTGATGAAAGGATAGCGTCCATCATATATGTATGCTTGATAAGGTTTCCAACTATTCATGTCAGTGGCCTTGTCAAGTTTGCTAACCGACATCACACGAATATTCTTTTTAAACGTAGTATTAGTAGAATCCCTTTGGTCATTCAGCCAATTACTACCGATTATACCAATGGCATTGGGAGTATGTTCTACGTAGTCGATAACATCCTTACTTTTGTTGACCGCTTGGATATTGGGACTAGTTATATGCTGACCATTGAGGAGAGAATCCACACAATACTGAATAGTACTTGACTTTTTATTATCAAATACAACCTGTATTTCACCCAACTTAGAAGATGGATAAATTTGCTTCCAATTCTTAAGCTCACCACGTAGAATCCTTTTCACATCATTGGCGGCAATACAAGAATCTGTGTTTTGCTTATTAATAATGAGCGCCAAACCGTCATAAGCTATCGGAATGGACACAGGCAAAAATTTACTGTCTTTAAGGTATTTCAACTCCTTAGCCTTATAGTTGCGAGAAGTGACGACAAGACATAAACTATCTTTCAACAGCAAATTCATTCCGTCAATCTCGTTAATATATAAAGGAGTAACTTTTGCCTGAGGATATGAATGTTCAAAAACTTCACGCTCCTCTTCAATTATAGGACTAAAACTTTCGTCAGAAGCAAACCTAATTGCTCCTGACGAATAAGTATCAGTTCTACCGCTTGTAGGTTTGTCGGCACAAGCCGTCAAACCTACAGCAGTGAGAGTTAATCCAACTAAAATGTTAGATATTTGTTTCATACAAATTATTGTGCTAATCTAAATGTCACAGGCACGTTATACTTCACGCGCACTGCAGAACCATTCTGCTTACCAGGAATCCAGTTAGGCATTGACTTAACAACACGAGAAGCTTCCTTGTCAAGAGAAGGGTCAACACTCTTTACCACCTGTACATCGGTGATGCTACCATTTCTCTCAACCACGAAGGATACTACAACACGACCCTGGATGCCGTTTTCCTCAGCAACAGCTGGGTAACGGACATTATTGCGGAGCCAATTCATCAAGGCGGCATCACCACCAGGGAATGAAGGCATCTGCTCTACGGTCGTGAAGACCTTATTCTCAACTTCTTCATGCTTTGGTGGTTCAGGCTGAGCAATATCCTGCTTTGCCTGGAGCACAACACCTGCAGCTTCATCGTTACCCTTCACATCGAAGGCACCGATAGAAGTAGAAGTCTTGTTCAAGTCTTCCTGAGATTTCATTTCCTCTTCAGGCTTAACCTCACTATCCTTCTTGATGACAGGAGCGGTAAACTTGATAGAAGATTTTACTTTCTCAACTTTCTGTTCTTGTTCAACCTTAACCGGAGCCTTTCTCTTGACTTCAGCTTTCTTCTTCACCTCTTTAATGGTAGTAGCCTCGACAACCTGTTCGAATTTAGCCTTCTGGCTGGCTTCATACGCATTTTTGAGGGCGATGACAGCGAATGCAAGTGCTGCAGCTATGGCCATGATGACGATAGACATCACGTTACGCTTAGAAGTACCCTTGCGGAGTTTGTAAGCGCCGTAGGCCTGATTCTTACCCTGGAAGATAAGATCAGTCCATTCGTTAGATACCAAATCTATTTTTGCCATTGTCTTTCTTTTTTAATTGTTTGCCGACTTACTTAATGCCACGCTTGTCAAGCAAAGCCTTGTCGTCAGGATTAAGTTTGTCAACAACGAATTTACCAACACTGCAAATCTGCATTTCATCGAGAGCATCAACAAGGTTCTTGTAAGTAGACTCGTCAGTAGCCTTGATGATGATGGTCATGGTAGGAATCTTCTGACCGTCGACAACACCATTCTTGATTTGATCCAAAGCCTTGTTATAAGTCTCATCTGTGTACTTATTAGGATTGTCGGCTCTGTCCTTATCAAGCTTTGCCTTAGCATTCATGATAATACCTACAGGGTTGATACCCTCTTCGGTAACATGGTTAATCAACACCTTGCGGATTCCATTAGCACCCCAAGTTGTCTCTTTAAGACAAGAAGGATCGCTATAGTTAGGAATACCGTCAACGTGATAGATCTTGTTGTTGGCTGCCACATAAATTGTGATAGTCTGTGATGCCTTGGTTGCGGTCTTGTCTTCATCAGAAACGTTCTTATCGTTACTTGGCATGGTCAAGTTCATCGTCTGAGGCTTGCTCAGAGAGGTACAGAGCATGAAGAATGTGATAAGAAGCATCATCATATCCACCATTGGGGTGAAGTCGACGCGAACGTCTATCTTCTTCTGTTTGCTTTCTTTCTTTTTTGCCATTCTTTAGTCCTCCACCTTTTTATACGATGTGATCAGGAAGTAACGGTTCTCGTTCATGTCCTGAAGTTCAGACATCAGTTTCTTTACGACTTTGTAAGGTGTGTTCTCGTCAGCCTTGATAGCGATTTTAGTATCACTACCATCTGCCAGGTTGTCGCGAACAGCCTTTACCCAAAGTTGGAACTCGCTCATCTTACCGTCAATACTATCGGTAGGAATACCCTTATCCTTCTGGTAATCGTTAACCTTTGCCTCAGACTGGCTGAGGAGTTCCTGTATGTCATTCATTGACACACCGATACCATTAGACTTACGGGCGGTTTCGATCTGCTTTGCTGTGAGAGTAATACCATACTGGTCACACATACTCTCCAGGATAGTCTGCATATCGCCCGGCTTATCCATATTCAAGAATATCTTGCCCTGTTTGTCGACAAGGATACTCAACACGTTATTTTCTGGAACTTTGATTTCCGATACCGAACCAGGTGTATTGACCTTTACTGGCTCATTCTTCACGAACGTTGATGTCAACATGAAGAAGGTCAGAAGGAGCACCATGACGTCCGACATAGGAGTCATATCGATCCAGACCGCCTGTTTCTTAATTTTTACTTTACCCATAGTGATAAAATTTTAGAGGGTTAGCAAAAATTAAGCTTCTTCTGCGTGATTGGCTTCGTATGTCTGAGCGATAGAGTAACCAACCTCATCGAGGGCGTATGTCAACTTGTCGATCTTGTTTGTGAAGTAGTTATAAGAAATAACAGCACACCAAGATGTCAAAATACCGAATGCGGTGTTGATCAAGGCCTCAGAAATACCTGTAGAAAGTGCAAGTGAGTCACCACCACCACCAGCAGCCAAAGCCTGGAATGACTTGATCATACCGGTTACAGTACCGAGAAGACCGGTAAGAGTACCGAGAGTTACGATAGTTGCGATGATAGGAAGGTTCATCTGCAGTGTAGGCATTTCGAGCTGAGTAGCTTCTTCGTGTGCCTGCTGGATCTTAGCAACCTTCTGGCTCTTCTTGATGCCTGAAGTAGCTTCCATCTCCTTATAAGCACGAAGAGATGCAGAAACAACATTTGCTACAGAACCGCGCTGTGCGTCGCAAAGCTGCTGAGCCTTGTCGAAGTCTTTAGCGTTGAGGGCAGCCTTGATATTCTGAACAAACTTTGTCAAAGAACCCTTACCGAAAGCGGTGCGAAGAGCAAGAATACGCTCGATGCTCAGTGCGATAACGCTCAACAAGAGAGTGTGGATAACTGGTACGACCATACCACCCTTGTAGATAGTACCGGCGATGTCAAGAGGAGCACCATCGCTATTGCCTGAAGCGAAGTGACTGCCGTCACCGAGTACGAAGTTAAAAATGCAAAGAGCAATAATGAAGCATACAACGATGACCCAAAATGCTGCTCTTACTCCCTGGAAGCCCTGGCTTTTCTTAGCTGGGCTTGCTTTTTTTGTAGTTGCCATAATTTAAAATTTTAAGTTTTATAAATAAATTTAAGATTTGTCGTTTGTTTTATATAACCGTATACTGTAGTTGTCGTTAGGAAAACCTAAGTAGCCCTATTAATTGCTCGGCAAAGATAGTAAATTAAAGGTAACTATTATTGCAATTAAGAAGTTTTAACGGCAAATGTACCCAAAATTCACACCTCTGCAACAAGTAACGTCAAGACTTTCACTATTTCAAGCGCGCTAATGTATCCTTAATTCGTTTGAGAGCCTCACGGATATTATCGTCGCTTGTGGCATAGCTCATGCGGAAACAATCGGGATCGCCAAACGCATCTCCTCCCACTGTTGCCACATGTCCCACTTCCAAAAGATACATGGCAAGGTCTGTTGAGTTATTGATTACGCGGTCTCCGTCCCGTTTGCCAAAGAAACTACTGCATTTAGGAAAGAGATAGAAAGCTCCTTCTGGCACGTTTACTTCCAATCCTGGAATTTCCTTGGCGAGTTTCACGATGAGATTGCGACGACGCTCAAAGGCAAGACGCATGGTTTCCACACATTCCTGGGAAGAATTGTAGGCTGCCTCAGCAGCTTTTTGACTTACCGAGCATGGACCAGAAGTATATTGGCCTTGAAGTTTGTTGCAGCCTTTCACAATCCATTCCGGTGCAGCTATGTAGCCAATACGCCAGCCGGTCATAGCATAAGCCTTGGATACGCCATTCACAATAATAGAGCGTTCTTTCATGCCTTCAAACTGAGCGATACTCTCGTGATGGCCCACATAATTAATATGCTCATAGATTTCGTCTGCCAAAACGAACATTCCTTCATGACGCTTAATCACCTCTGCCAATCCTGCAAGTTCGTCCTTGGAATAGACGCTACCGGTTGGATTGCTTGGTGAGCAAAGAATGAGAAGACGGGTACGGGGAGTGATAGCAGCCTCAAGTTGTTCGGGAGTCATCTTGAAATTCTGCTCAAAGCCAGCATTCACGAAGACGGGCGTACCACCTGCTAGTTTGACCATCTGAGGATAGCTCACCCAATAGGGAGCCGGGATAATCACCTCGTCGCCGGGGTTAACCAATGCCATAACCGTGTTGCACACACTTTGCTTGGCGCCGTTGGACACGAGCACCTCATTTATAGTATAATCAAGATTGTTCTCACGTTTCAGTTTAGCTACAATGGCCTTGCGAAGGTCGGCATAGCCAGGCACTGGAGAGTATCTTGAGTAATTGTCGTCTATGGCTTGCTTGGCTGCCTCTTTGATGTGATCGGGGGTATTGAAATCGGGTTCACCCACACTCATATTGATCACATCGACACCCTGAGCCTTCATTTCACTACTTTTCTGCGACATCGCCAATGTTGCCGACGGTGCCAATCTATTCAATCTGTCAGATAGCTGTACCATAATTTATAATATCCTATGATAGTTTATTGTTGCAAAATTAATCATTTTCTTCCTTTAAACGAAACAAACACAACTTTATTTCTCTAATACTAAGGAAATATTATCATTTATTGTTCGAATCAGAAAGATGCAGTGTATGTCCCATCCGCTCCATTTTAGTTTTCAGATAATCATAGTCATACTTGTTGGGAGTGATTTCGATAGGCACATTTTCCACAATTTCAAGACCATAAGCCTCGAGTCCTACACGTTTCACAGGATTGTTGGTCATGAGCCTCATCTTATGTACACCAAGGTAGCGAAGCATCTGTGCGCCGCATCCATAGTCACGTTCATCGGGTTTAAAACCGAGATGCAGGTTGGCGTCGACCGTATCATAACCCTGTTCCTGCAGCTTGTAGGCCTTGATTTTGTTCATCAGTCCGATGCCGCGGCCTTCCTGCTGCATATAGATGAGCACGCCTTTACCTTCTTTTTCTATCATCTGCATGGCCTTGTGGAGTTGCTCTCCACAGTCGCAACGCTTGCTGCCCAAGATATCGCCGGTGGCACAAGAAGAGTGCACTCTAACCAGTACGCTCTCGTCCGGACCCCACGAGCCTTTGATAAGTGCCATGTGCTCGAGCCCGTTACTGGTCTGGCGGAATGGAATAAGTTGAAAGTCACCATACTCGGTAGGCAAATGTACCTGATCGCCCACTTCAATCAACGATTCTTTCTGCAGTCTGTAGGCGATCATATCCTTGATAGAAATAATCTTGAGATTCCACTCTTTTGCCATCTCCTTGAGTTGCGGCAAACGTGCCATCGTGCCGTCCTCATTCATAATCTCCATGAGTGCAGCTGCAGGATAGAGTCCCGCCATTTTGCAAAGGTCGACGGCAGCTTCAGTATGACCGCTTCTGCGGAGTACACCATTATCCTGGGCATAAAGCGGATTGATGTGTCCGGGACGTCCGAAAGTCTTGGGGGTAGACTGTGGATCGGCAAGAGCCTTGATGGTAGCTGCACGGTCGTGTGCAGACACACCTGTAGTGCATCCTTCGAGCTTATCTACCGTTATGGTGAATGGAGTTCCCAGCATAGACGTATTGTCCTGCACCTGGTGAGGAAGATCAAGTTCGTCGCATCTGCTCAAGGTCACTGGAGCACAAAGCACACCACGTGCATGCACAAGCATGAAGTTTACCTTTTCCGGCGTTATCTTCTCGGCGGCAACGATCAAGTCGCCTTCATTCTCGCGGTCCTCATCATCCACGACAATGACGAACTTACCTTCCTTGAAATCCTTTACAGCCTCTTCTACGCTGCTAAGTTTGATGTCTCCCATATTTATATTTCCCTTATGTGTTTAATGTTTGTTTCTTTGTTTCACTATATCTTCCACCTGACGTGATATGCGTTCATTGTTTTGGCATATCACACGCAAGTCCTTGTAGAGCCTAAGCCTGAAGCGGACCATTCTTAAATAAAAGAAGATGCCCAACGGAAGGACTACTGCAGACAGTCCATTGAGCCACTGGCGCTCAAACGGCCTGGTATGCGCCTTGACCGACAGCACGGGATAGCGATTGAGCTCCACGATGAGCTGACGGCTCCGGGTGTTGTGCAAATCTTCTATGAGCAGTTCCATCTCTTCACTGATGCGCTCTATTTCATGGTCGAGTTTGTATTTGAAAAATACGGTAACAGGATTAGGCAATGAGCGGAGCGTGTGTTCCTGTTCATACTTCTTCACGTCGGCAGTTATGCCGGCAAGTTTCAAAAGATCCTTATCGTAGTCGGGCAGGTTGATTATGACATCCTTGGCATAGAGATGCCGTTTGATGCGCATGCCCAGCAAGCGCTTCAACAGCTCACGATAGAGGTCGATATTGAACACCGTAGAATCGTTGTTAGCCTTGTAGGTGACAAAGACAGCCACCGGCGAAAGCACGGCAAGTGCCAGCGTCTTGCCGAACCAGATGTCCCAAGAGCCGAGTCTCGCCATTCGATAACCCGAGTTGTCGAGTATGTAGTACACGATGAACACCAATACGGAAATAACTACAGGAAATCCCAAACCGCCCTTTCGGATAATGGCGCCAAGCGGTGCTCCGATAAAGAAGAAGAGCAAACAGGAAAGCGCCACGGTGAACTTGTTGAACATCTCTATCACATGGCCACGGATAATGCGGTCGCCATCAGAAGTTAGCATGCTCTTGAAGTCGAGGTCACTGGCATAAGCCTGCACTTGGTTAAGGGCTGCGTTGGCCACCTGTTGTTTCTTGTCGAGTGGCAACCTATTAAATAAGGTGTCGAGCGTCATGCTTTTTTCCTTTCCCCAAGCCACGGCTTTCACCGAATCAGACTTTGTCATGTGGGGGACGGAATAGGTTGTGCCCATGGCATAACGGTAGTAGCTACGACCTATACTGTCGTAGACATGATTGAGAGAGTCTATGCTGACACGGATTTGCTCCAGGCTTTTGCCACGCGCATCGTTTGAGAGTCCGCCTGCATCTGCCATATTGAAGTCGCCATCGAAGTCCATCACTATTTTCTTGCTCACGAACGTTTCCCTTCTATAGGGCACGCTTGCCGTGTTGCCGAAATCCTGCGACCTCATGTTCTCGAACCATTCACCACTCCACAGGGTCATTACGAGATGCTTTTTCTCGGCTGTAGACTGGAGCATGGCGGAGTCGGCAAGGATAATGGCGGCATCTTCATAGCTTTCAGTCATACGGTAAATCATCACGCCATAAAGCTTGCCTGTGTTCAAATCCTTGCGCTGCACATAGATATTGCTTTGCGGCACACCGTCATAGAAGATTCCTTCTGGTATTTCCAGTTCCGGGCTCTTCTGTTTCATGGATATCATGAGCTTCGACAATTCCACATTGGCATGTGGTCCCACCACATTTTGGAACCAAAAAGAGCAAAGGCAGAGCATTACCGTGATGACGATAAGCGACCGAAAAGACTGGACAAGCGATATGCCGGCGGCCTTGATGGCTGTAAGTTCCGAACTTTCGCCCAGGTTTCCATAAGTGATAAGCGAGGAAAGAAGGATGGCAAGGGGCAGTGCTTGCGGCACGAGCATGAGTGCCATATACCAGAAAAACTGCGCCAAAACATCCATCGACAAGCCCTTGCCGATAAGCATGTCGATGTATTTCCAAAGGAACTGCATCATCAGCACGAACTGGCAGATGAAGAAGGTTCCTATAAAAAGCAGGCTGAACTGGCGTGCTATGAATATGTCTAATTTCTTGAATCGAAGCATTATTAACCTTTAGATGTAGATGATATACACCTATACTACATGCAAAAGTAATACAAAAAACTCAGAGAATGATGGCTTTTTTAGTTTTTTATTAATTTTATAGTCCGGTAGAGCGGTGGAGTCTTTCAAGGTCTTCCGCCCAGAGGTCTTCCATGCTCTCCACGTCCTCTTCGTAGGCAAAGTCGGTGATGGTCAACGTATAGTAGCCCGTAAGGTCACTTTTCATCATGCCCAGTTCCACGTAAGAGTCGGGATCGTCGTCCGTATCCCATTTGAAGCGCATGCTTGTCTCCTTCACCTTATCTATAATATAGGCAGTGTGAATGTCGTGATGCGTCCACGTTTCTCCCCACCTGAAGGTGAGTTCTCCGTTTTTCTCGGTCACCTCGTCAGCCATCCAGCGCTCCAAGCCCGATGCAGTACTGATGAGCGACCATATCAAATTCTTCGAACTCGAATTGAGAACATGCTCTATATAGACCTTCTTTTTTGTCATTTTGCCAGTTAAAAGGGTTGGGTTAATCTTCTTTCGGGCACAAAAATACTACTTTTTTCGCACACTAACGAAAATTTTTCGTGAAAAGTTTTGGAGTGTAAAAGAATTGTATTACCTTTGCACCCGCAAATCAGCAACAACGAGATGGCGGGATAGCTCAGCTGGTTAGAGCGCATGATTCATAATCATGAGGTCCCCAGTTCAATCCTGGGTCCCGCTACAGAGAAGCAGCAAGACATTCTTGCTGCTTTTTTCTTTTTTATTCTCTACTATTCTTTTGCCAACTGCAAGTGACAAAACTTATGTTTCAAGTTCTTTTTCCTGTATTTCATTCACTTTTTAATGTCGCTGTAACACTAAAAATCCGTTATTTTTTTGTTCTGTTAAAATAATTGCTTACTTTTGCCACTGCATTGTTACAAGATATGTAGTTATAACTTAAAATAATAATCAATCATGGTAAATTACAAAGAAATCGGCTTGGTAAACACCCGTGAGATGTTTAAGAGAGCCATCAACGGCGGTTATGCAATCCCTGCATTCAACTTCAACAACATGGAACAGTTGCAAGCCATCATCAAGGCTTCGTCCGAACTGAAGTCGCCTGTTATCCTCCAGGTGTCAAAAGGTGCCCGTAACTATGCCAACCAGACATTGCTCCGCTATATGGCAGAAGGTGCTGTGGCATACGCCAAGGAATTGGGTTGCAATCACCCGGAAATCGTGCTTCACCTTGACCACGGCGACAGTTTTGAGCTTTGCAAGAGCTGCGTTGACATGGGCTTCTCCTCTGTCATGATCGATGGTTCCGCACTTCCTTACGACGAAAATGTGGCTCTCACCAAGAAAGTGGTTGACTACGCTCATCAGTATGACGTGACCGTTGAGGGCGAACTTGGAGTTCTCGCCGGCGTGGAAGACGAGGTTTCTTCTGAAGTTTGCCATTACACAAAACCTGAAGAGGTGATTGACTTCACTTCCAAGACTGGTGTCGACTCGCTCGCCATCTCTATCGGCACTTCTCACGGCGCCTACAAATTCAAGCCAGAGCAGTGCACACGTGACCCGAAGACCGGTCGTCTGGTACCTCCCCCATTGGCATTCGATGTGCTCGACGAGATTATGAAGAAGCTTCCTGGCTTCCCCATCGTTCTCCACGGCTCATCTTCCGTTCCACAGGAGTATGTAGACATCATCAACCAGTACGGAGGCAAGTTGCCCGACGCTGTGGGCATTCCTGAGGAGCAGCTCCGCAAGGCTGCCAAGAGCGCTGTCTGCAAAATCAATATCGACTCAGACTCTCGTCTTGCCTTTACGGCTGCTGTCCGCAAGACATTGGCAGAGAAGCCTGCAGAATTCGACCCACGCAAGTACTGTGGCCCAGCTCGCGACTTGATGGAGCAGATGTACAAGCACAAGATTATCGACGTGCTTGGCTCCGACAACAAACTTGCCAACCTCGATTAAGATTGTTAAGTCATATATAAATTAAATTGGCAAGAAGGCGGAAGCCCCCTCGTTGGGGCGGCCGCCTTTTTCTTTTTGTCATTAGGATTGGCAACAGCACTTGAGAAGAGTTCTATCAAAACCTGCATATTCGGCAGAAGCCCACCTTTACACGAAGAATATTGATGTCCATGAGTGTACAGCTATAACACCGCACATTTCGCTTGTTGCATTACGACCAGCCCAATCCATGCAGCTTCTGTCTCCAGCCATCTAATAACGGAATATGCATATCAAAGGAAAAGACATGAATAGAAGCCCTTTACAGGCACGTTTGTATATTGCTAACGGCACACTAACGCTCCGCAAACAGCACACTAACCGGATGCTAACGGCATGTTAGCAGCCTTTTCCTCGTAGTGACATGATCAACGATCTGTCCCTTTCGCTCCGCAAAGCGTGGCGCTTGCCTTAAAGAAAGCATTTTGTATTCAGTCTTACGAAATTCACAGCCCCATTTCCACTGATTGTTAATTGACAAGACACACCTCAATTAACAACCACGACGAACAGCCGTTCCCCTATATGCAGAGCTACATATAGCGCCCTACAAACGTCCGTACCTTGCGGGCATATTCTTCAGGAAAGCGCATGAACGAGCGGGCATGGCCTACACCGGGCGTTATCCACACTTCTTTCTCCACCCTACCCTGCTTGTCCACAGGTCGTGTCTTTGCCTGATAGAGTGGTTGCAGCATGTCGAAAGGCACAAAGTCGTCTTTGTCACCATGTATGAAGAGCATCGGCTTGGTGCTTTTGGCTACCTGATGCAAGGGCGAAGCTTCACGGAAGTTCCACCCATACATAAGTTGGCAGAAGCCGCTCGCCGTATAGAGCAACGGGAAGGGAGGCAATGAAAACAGTTCGCGCAGTTCATGACGGAACTCGTCCCACACACTCGTATAGCCGCAGTCCTCCACATAGCAGCGCACGTATGCCGGTTGCCGTTCGCCCGACACGCACATGGTGGTGGCAGCTCCCATCGAGACACCGTGCACCACCATACGTGAAGGTCCTGCCGCCGTGCGGAACCGAGCCTCAGCCACCGACATCCAGCGAAGCACGTCGAGCCGGTCTTTCCAGCCCATCTGTATGTCTGTTCCGTCGCTCAAGCCGTGAGCATGGAGGTCGGGCAAGAGAATGTTATAGCCCATACGGCTGTATATGCTGGCTATGGGAAGCATGCGCACCGACGAGTCGTGATAGCCGTGCACAAGCACTGCCGTACGGCCGCAGGCTCTCGGATCTGCCACATAGACGGCATGCTGACGTTCGCCATTGGCCATCACGATAAAGGTGTCGCGCAAGGCATGGTTGGCCTGCAGGCTGTCTATCCAGGGTTTCACGGCCGGATACTCCCGGAGCATCCGTTCCATGCGACTATTCACATCACTGCGCTCGTCGTGGTTCACAAGCGCATAGTCTATCAGATAAAGGCTACCGCCTACCACTACTGCCGCCAACACGACGACAAAACCTATGAGAGAAAGAATGATTCTGCGTTTCATGTGTTCAATATCTGTTTAAGAAGGAATGTGGCATTCTGGTTGCGCGCCACGCCCTGTGTCAGTTTATAAGAATAGGAAACCCTGTCGGAGAGTTCAATTTCGAAGCAATAGTTATGGAACCTGCCGCCATTACGCTCTTCCATCTTCGAGAGTTCCAGGTCGTGGGTGGCAATGATGCCGCTCACGGGCAACCGGGAAATATGCTCCAGGAACAGGCGCGAACCGTTGAGCTTGTCAAGCGAATTGGTGCCTTTGAGTATCTCGTCGAGGATGATAAGGGTGTGCGGCTGCGACTGGCAGTAGGCTATGAGTTGCTTGAGTCGAAGCAGTTCCGCATTGAAATAGCTGATGCCATGGGCCAGGTCGTCGGTGGTGCGCATGCTGCTGAACAGACTATAGACCGACACCTTCAGCCTGTCGGCAAACACAGGCATGCCGTTGCGTGCCAGCACATAGTTGATGCCCACCGAACGGAGGAATGTGCTCTTGCCTGCCATGTTGGCTCCGGTGATTATATAGTAGTGACTGTCACTGATGGAGAAGTCGTTGCGCACGGCCTTGGCTCCCAAGAAGGGATGATAGAGTCCGCAGGCTTCATAGATCATCTTGTCCGACTCCACTATCTCAGCCGTTCCCGACGCCGGTTCGTTGAAACGGAACGTTGCCATGGACACAAGGGCGTCCAATCTGGAAATGGCTTCCATCCACTGTTCCATACGCCCGGCAAAAGTTTGCTGCCAGCGCAGAAAACGATGGATAAGGAACACGGTCATGAAGGTAAGGCTATAGATGATTTGTCCCATGAAACTGTTGCAACGGTCGAAGTCTGCCAGCAACCGGCTGAACTCGGCAAACGACACTTCAGCCTCTGCCACAGAGTCGACAAGCATTTGCAGTTCTTCCGGTTTGTCACTCTTCTCTCTCAGCGAAGCCATGACAGTGACAATCTCCGCATAGGCCGTCATCTGGCGTGAAGAAGCGTCAATCTGCCGAGTCACTTTGGTGAGCGTGCCTCGGCAAAAAAGGCAGACATAGAGCAACTGACCTGTAGCCCACAGAACAGGAACACTCGCCGGCAACGAGGTCAGTGCCGACACTGCCGTCAACCCAGCGAGCACGCCCAACGATGCCCAAGCCACATAGGGCATCCACTTCGAGGCTGTAAACGAGCTCAGATTCAGTTGCTTGAGGGCAGCAAACGACTCCGCCACCCGTTGCGTGTCAATTTTCCGGTCGGCTGCACAAGCCAGGTAGCGTGCCCGCCATTCTTTCTCCACCGCCAGGGCATCCACGGTCTGCCGGCGCTGAAGCCCTTGTTCACGGCTGAGCGAGAGACGACTCAGGCAAGCGGCCAGATAGTCGCTTCCGCCTGTGGTGAGTGTGCGGTCTATACGATTGAAGAGTGACTGAGGACCGAAAACGTCGAGATCGAAGGCAAAAGGTTCTTGTGGGTTGTTGTAGCGGGTACCGTCGTCGAAGCAGGAAAAGTCGCCATGAAGATACTGAAGTTCATGGTCGTAAACGCGACATTGCGCACTGAGCCGTTCCATCCGTGTGGAGTTTGCCTCGTCACGACGGCGCACAAACACATAGAGCGCCAGAAACAAGGCGGCACACCACAGCATCCAAGCCTCTCCCCAATGGGTGGTGAAAGCCACTACCCATCCTATGGATGCCAAAAAGGTAAGGATTTCGCCCGTCATAAAATAGCGACTGCGCTGACGCAGGCGGAGTATGTCGGATTTGAGTTGCGCCGACTGCGCAGTGTAATATGCCGAAAGTTGGTCCATAAAAGAAAAGCCTTATCGTTGTGAGTCACAAAGATAAGGCTTTTCTCTTAACCCGGTGCAGGGTGTTAACTTATTTTACGAAGAACTTTTTCCCTTTGACAATGTAAAGCTGCCCGGCGGCGGGCTGCAAGAGGCGACGTCCCATGAGGTCGTAGGCAGGAAGAGAATGTGAGGCCGCACTTGTCTCCGGACTGCTGATGTCCGTAGAGGCTTTCATGTCGAAGCGCACGGTCTGTTGCCGCTCGACGGGCGTGAACGACGACTTGAATACATTGCCTTGCTTGTCCACCGCCTTGTAATAGTAGGTTCGTCCTAAGACTAGTTTTCC
Organism: uncultured Prevotella sp.; assembly: GCA_905198745.1. Classification (GTDB taxonomy): domain Bacteria; phylum Bacteroidota; class Bacteroidia; order Bacteroidales; family Bacteroidaceae; genus Prevotella. The sequence goes on from CAJKDU010000002.1 coordinate 19,159, forward strand.
GTTCTCGGCTGCCGCCAAGCAGTTAGCATCGTGATAAGGAGTCACCGTCACGTCACTACCGTTTGCTTCCACGAACGAAACCGTGCTGAGCATGTCGCTGCCCAAATAGAAACTCAGCTCCGTGCCTTGGTTGTAGCCTATGTTCTGGTTGATGGCAGACATTTCGTAAAGATGGTCACTGGTGAGCGTATGAAAGGCATAGTCAGTGGGATACCAGGTGGAGAAGAGCATAAGGTTGTTCTCCAGCGAATCCACATAGAGTATCTCCTCACGCCAGTCACCAGTCAGGTCGGCATAGAGACAAGGATTATTCTTGGAGCCGTTAATGGGTTTTGCACCGAACTTATCAGCGCGTAGCGGTCGCCGCTCGTTGCCTGCCGCCGCACCTTTAGTGCACACCTTGCACCCGTCGAGGAGCTGGCGATTGATGCCGCCGGCAAACCAGATGGCCACATTGGTGGCTGAGGGGCTTATCGGTTGGCCGTTGTCTGTGAGTATCTCCTCGCCAGTGGCAGTCATCACTTTGCCGCCAGCCCACCACATCTCGCAACCGGGATATTCCGGGAATATGTCAGCCACGCAGCATCTGCCCACATCGTTGCTGTTCTTGATGCACCAGAGTGTCTCGCCCGTAGCAGCAGCGCGAAGAGCAGCGCCATAATCACCCGTTTCGAAACAACTCCAGATTTGGAGTCCATCACGGTCGGGAAGGAACTTGCCAAGACGCAGGGCGTCTCCATGGCCATAACCATGAAAGTCTGGATCATCGGCAGCTCCGCGGAGCACAGTCTCCACACCATTCTTGGCTCCCGACACATAGAGCGGCGAGCCGTCGTGATCGAGCGTCATGCTGCCATAACACATCTCGTCGAGTCCGTCGCCGTCCATGTCGCCCACATAGAGGGAGTGATAGCCTTGGGCAGCGTAGTTGCCGCAACCGGGATTGTCACTGTCGAAGTGCCATCGGCGAGTGAGCGTTCCGCCTTGATAGTCCCATGCCTCGACCACGCTCTTGGCATAGATGCCACGACAGGCAAGGATGGAGGGATGGTCGGCAGCACACTGAATGATGCCCACGCGGACGCTTGCCGCACGCTTCCAGTAGTCGTCGCCCCAAAGCTCACTGTCGTCGCCCGTGGGAATAAAGTCGGCACGCGCCAGTTCCTTGCCCGTGGCTCCGTCCATCACGCAAAGGAATTCCGGTGCACCGTGAATGTGGCTCGACTTCGAGAAAGTGCGGTAGTCGGTCTTCCCGTCGCCATTGGTGTCGCCTATCTGTGCGCCGTCGCCAAAGACGGCACCTTCCGACAGCCGGGTGACAAATTCACATTTGCCATCTCCATCGAAGTCGTAGACGGAAAACGAGGAGCTGTTGCCGGTCTGGATATTGGGGCCCGAAAGCACACGCCACAACAGGGTGCCGTCGAGTTTGTAGGCTTCCCATATCACACTATGTCTCACGGCAGGAGAATCTTCCTGCACCAAGCCGTCATGCACCCGGAGCATATCGGCAGGACGGTAGCCGCGTTTCACCACAATTTCCGTCTCGCCGTCGCCGTCGAGATCGCCATAACAGCAATCGTTCACCTTATAGATATAACCGTCTGGGGTGCCACTCCACTTCTGAAGAGGAATCTTCACATAGGGCACACCGGCCGACAACTGTTCGGCGGTGATGGTGTATGTGGATAGGACGTCGCGTTTGCCGTGATAGCAAAGTTCGTAGGTAACGTCCTTGTCATGGTCTATATAACTGTCCTGGAAATTGGTTCTACCGATGATGCCCGCCGCCGGACTGACGCGCGAGCGCTTGCCGCCTGACGGCGTGCGGTATAGGTCGAAAGCCGTAGCATAGTCTTCTCCAGGCAAGAGTCGCCAACTGACGAGAATCTTGCCGATGGAGGGTCGGTATTCGGAATCTTGCGAGGGATAGATGGTAGAGGGATTGTTGTTAATGGAAGCCCACAGAGCGTGGTTCTGCCTGTTCGGTGTCGTGGTGTCTGCCGAGGCAGAAGCCCAGCAGACAACCGACATCAAAACTAAAACCATCTTGCTAACTTTTGCATGAAAAGCTACACGTATAAAACTAAAATCAAAACTTTCTTTACTGTAAGGTGCCTTGTTCATTGTTGATTGGCGGTTATGGTTGGATTTCGAATGCAAAAGTAGAGGTTTGAGAAAAGGATGTATAGAAATATTGTGCAATAATACGGCAATTTGTACAACCACTATCCAGCAAACGCAAAAAGCAGGCCTTCCGTAAGGAACAGACCTGCTTTCTATTGAAAATATCCGATTTTTCCTAATTGTACACACCTGGTGCGGACAGGTGAGTAAAGGGAGCATTTAGTCCTTCTTCCACAACTTGCTCATGTCCTCAAGCGTCTTGCCCTTGGTTTCAGGCACGAGTTTCCACACGAACACAGCTGCCGCCACACAGATGGCGCCATAGAGGGCATAAGTGAACCAGTGGCCAAAGTTGGCGTCGGAGCCGAGTTTCATGTTGAACATCGGCACGAAGGTGGAACTTACAATCCAATTGAAAATCCACTGGAATGCCACGGCTATGGCCACAGCGGCACCACGGATGGTGTTGGGGAATATCTCAGCTATGAGCACCCAGCAGATGGGACCCCAACTGAACATGAAGCTGGCACTGTAGACCATGATGCTCAACATCGTTATCATGCTCATCGACTCATTGCCAAAGGTGAGTGCCACACCGAAGGCTCCTATAGCCATACCGATAGACCCCCATATTAGCAGAGGCTTGCGACCCCATTTCTCGACCGTGAATACAGCCACCAGGGTGAATGAGATGTTGACTACGCCCATGATAACCGTCTGCACCATCGGCTTGTCCATGCCCATGTCGGCAAAGATACGGGGCGCATAGTAGAGCACGGCATTGATGCCGACAGCCTGCTGGAACACGCTGAGCATGATGCCCACAAAGATAACGAGCATGCCGTAGGTAAAGAGCTTCTCTGTCTTGGTGGTGATGGTGTTCTTGATTTCCTCGAGTATCTCGCGACCTGCAGTCTCTCCGTTAATGCGGGCAAGCACCTTCAGAGCCTTGTCTTCCTGCTTCACCATGACGAGGTAGCGCGGTGTCTCAGGCACAAAACAGATGAGCAATGCGAAAAGTCCGGCGGGCACAGCCTCGCTACCGAACATGTAGCGCCAACCTGTGGCGATGGTCCATGGGTCGCTGCCGGGAGCCACTGCATTCAAGCCCTCGCCTATCTGCTGGATAACGGGGTTTGTATGTTCACCCAAGATGAAGAAGTTGACCATGTAGACCACCAGCTGGCCGAAGATAATGGCAAACTGATTCCACGACACGAGGGTACCACGAATGTTGGACGGTGCCACTTCGGCTATGTACATCGGACAGATGGCTGATGCCAGTCCCACGCCGATACCGCCGATAATCCGGTAAATGTTGAACACAATGAGGAGATTCCAGGTGGGTTCACCATAGTTGAAAAACAGAAACTCGGGATCCATAGAGCCCAAAGCCGACACAAAGAACATGAGTCCGGCAAAGATGAGCGAACGCTTGCGGCCCCAATTGGAAGCCAAGTAGCCCGAAAGCGCACTACCGACAACGCAACCTATCAAGGCGCTGGCACAGGTAAAGCCATGGATACTGTCGGAGTAGTTGAAATCCTTGGCTCCGAGGAAAAATGCTTGCAGTCCCTTCTCGGCACCCGAGATGACCGCCGTGTCGTAGCCGAAGAGCAATCCGCCCAACACAGCCACGAGCACAATAGAAATCAGGTAGGCGATGCTACCTCCATTACTTTGTTTCATTGATTCGCTATATTAGATTTTAGTTGTTACTGGTTCTTACTATAGAATACGGACAACACATGGGCCTCCCTATTCCTTTTCCTTGATTTTGATGGTGTAGTCCACCGGGTCGTAACGGATACCGTCCTTGTCGAGGAAACGGGAGAGTGCGCCTTGCTCCGACAATTCGCCGGTCGTACCTATGCTCAGTTCTCCTTTCTGCATAATCCACAGGCAGTCGGCCAACTGCAAAGCCATCCCCACGTCGTGGGTAGACATGAACACGATCTTTCCAGTGTGGTGAGCCACCTCTCGTAGGAGCCTCATCAGCTGCACCTTGCTGGGGAAATCAAGAAAGGCAGTGGGCTCATCAAGAACGATTACAGGCGTCTGCTGGGCAAGCGCCTTGGCTATCATCATACGCTGACTTTCACCATCACTCAGCGTACCTGCCATACGATGGCGCAACAGGCCTATGCCCATCAGATCCAAAGCCCAGTCTACCACCCGGCGGTCTTCCTCGTCAAGCGTTCCCCAGAAACCGGTATAGGGTGTGCGTCCCATTCCTACTATTTCTTCCACGGTAAGGTTAGCTGCTTCCGGTTTAGCTGTGAGCACCACTCCAATAATCTTGGCAAGCAGTCCGGGTGACATAGTGCACAAGTCTCTTCCGTCAATCTTGATGGTACCCTCAAGGGGATGTATAAAGGTGGCCAGCGTCTTGAGCAGTGTAGACTTGCCCACGCCATTGGGTCCCAAGAGACAGGTGAGTTCTCCACCAAGGAGGGCACCGTTCAGTTGTCGCATCACCACAGTCTGACCGCGCTTGCCTGGGTAGCCGATAGTCAGTCGATTCAACTCTATAGATTTCGTCATGGCATGATGTTTTCTTGTATTCCCTCATCGGCATTATACTTCCGTGCCACCATGTAGAGATAGTCGCTCATGCGGTTGAGTAGTCGACCGAAAGCGGCACTGCCAAAGAAGGAGGATGTAGCCGTGACGAGACAACGTTCGGCCCTGCGGCATACCACTCGTGCAACGTGGGTTTCAGCCGCCTTACAGCATCCGCCCGGCAAAAGAAATGTATGCTGTTCGGGAAGTTGTCCGGTCAGCAAGTCTATACGTTGTTCCAATGTTTCAACATAGCCATCGAGCATCTCTTCCACCTTAACCTTCCTGTCATCATTTTCACGGGCCAATACAGCCGACCCTTCAATGATAAGACGCTGCAGTTGCAGGAGGGTATCGTGCTCCGGGCTGTTGCCATCCATAGAAAGCATCAAGCCGAGATGGGCATTGAGCTCGTCAAGTGTGCCATAGGCCTCAATGCGTGCATCGTCTTTGCGCACCCTTCCTCCATGCGAGAGACTGGTTTGGCCCTGATCGCCGGTTTTCGTGTAAATCTTCATTTTGTGTTTGTGTTTGTAATCGTTGTTACAGGAGGTGGCGGAGGAGTAGTTCTTGTTGTTTCTTTCTTCTGACGCGTTTTCCCCTCTTTGTCGCGCAAGTAGAAGAGCCGCAACAGGTTGGCGACACCCAAAACAGCCCACACGGCTTGTGTGCTTCCGTCTCCGATAACTGTGGAGATGATGACAATGGTTGTTGACAATAACACGTCGAAAAGCAGCAAGGCTGTTTTCATGCGAATGCCACGACGTTGGAATCCGTTGCTCCAATAGGTCCATCCCATGAAATACACAGAGATGACCATCAGCACACACATGGCTGAATCCCATGTGAATATGCCTGTATTCTCTTCCATTTTGCTTATTTCTTTCCTGTTCTGTACTTAGTTGGTGACACGCCATAGATGCCCTTGAATATGCGGCTGAAATAGTAGGGATCTTCTATACCTATTTTATATGCTATCTCGGCAATGGTCAACCGGTCGTCCTTCAGCAGTTCGAGAGCCAGTTCCATGCGTATCTTCTTGACATAGTCATTGGGGGACTGGCCGGTAATAGCTTTGACACGTTTATAGAAGGTGCTTCTGCCGTAGCCCAACTTCCGCGCCAGTTCGTCTACATTAAGGTTTGAATCACTAATGTGGGCGTGCAGCCAAGCATTCATCTGCTCGCGGAAACGGCGATCAATCTCGTTGGTAATCACGGGTGCCGCCACGGGTGCTTGTTGGTTCTTCCGGGCGGCTGCCATTGTTTTGTCATGTTGTTCAATCAGCCTTCGGCACACGGCTACAAGCATCTGGGTGCTGAAAGGCTTGGAAAGATAGGCGTCGGCACCTGTGCCGATGCCCTTGAGTTTCTTTTCCTCTGAATCAAGGGCAGTGAGAAGAATCACGGGAATGTCACTTATCGACGCATCCATACGGACTCTACGGGTCAGTTCATAACCGTCCATGACGGGCATCATCACATCACTCAGCAGCAAGTCAGGACGTTGTTCACGCATACGGTCAAGTGCTTCGGCTCCATTGCAGGCTGTATGGATGCAGAAATAATGCGACAGTTCAGACTTGACAAACTCCCGCACGTCGTCATCGTCATCCACCACAAGCAAGGTGCGATAGTTGATGGGCTCTGCGGCAACGGCCTTATAGTCGGGTATCCAACCGGCATTGCGTTCAGCGTCTTCCTGTTGCAGCAATTTCTTGTCGGTCTCCGACATGAAATCGTCCGGTTGATAAGCAGACTTTTGCACAGGCAACGCCACCCGGAAAATGCTTCCTCCCCCAGGATTTTCCTCAAACCATATCTTGCCGTGATGCACCCGCACCAGCTCTTGGACCAAATGCAGACCTATGCCGATGCTCTCACGGGAGAAGCCACTCTGCATGAAAGGGGTGAACAATTTGGTTTGCTTCTCCTTCGAGATGCCAATACCATTATCTATCACTGATATGACCAACTGTTCCTCATCATTGAGCACGATTCTCACCTCTATTCGGTGGCGGCTCTGGGTGTATTTGAAAGCATTGGACAACAGGTTGTAGACAATCTTGTCGAGCATTCCACGGTCTACATACATGTCATAGTGCTTGGCGAAAGGTACGAACGTATAGGTCATTTCCTTGTTTTCCGCCATTTCCTTAAAGGTAAAGAAAATGCTTTGGACAAAGCCTATCACTTCCGTCTGCTCCAACCTGAGCGACAATTTGCCCTGTTGCATCTTGCGGAACTCAAGCAACTGATTGACCAGACGCATCATTCGCTCCACACTTTTGCTCATACTGCTCATGGGTTGCTTGAGTCCTGAAGGAAGTTCCTTCTGCCGCATCATGTTGTCCATGGCACCACGGATAATGGTGAGCGGTGTGCGGAACTCATGCGAGATGTTAGTGAAAAAGTGCAATTTGTAGTCGGTGAGTTGCTGCTCCACCTTAATTTTGTTACGCATTTCGTTGATGCGCATGAAGTGGCAATAGACCAAAAGGGCGATGGTGCCCAACGCCAACACATAGACACAGATAGCCCACCAAGTGGCCCACCAGGGAGAACGGATAACAACCTCAAGCACCGCCTCATGGGGATTCCACTGTCCATAAGCGTCGCAAGCCTTCACGCGGAGTTTGTAGATGCCCGGCGACAGGTTGCGGTAGGTGGCTTGGGCCTCCGTTGAGGGTGGATTCCAAGAGGACTCATAACCCTCGAGGATATAAGTAAAACGAGTGTTGCGGGTGTTCTGATAGTCGAAATCGGAGAAGCGGAACTGAAGGGAGTTCTCGTCGTAAGGCAAATGCAACTTCCGCATCTTCTCCACCGGACCTTCTTCCAAATGTTCATCTGCATGCTCACGCAATGAAACGCCATTAACCATCACGTCGGTAATGGCAAGTGGAAGAGTGGGACGGGACAGGGTAAGTTTGTGCAAGTTGACCAAGGCTATGCCATTGTTGGTACCGAAAGCCACTGTTCCATCGGGCAAAGAGAGCAGACAATTCTCCACACACATGTTTCCCATACCGCGGTCGGCGGGCATGAAGTAGCGGAACTGTCCTGTTTTATGGTTGAGAAAGTTGATGCCACGGTCTGTGCCAATCCAAATGTTTCCCCACTTATCTTCAACTATTGATTCTATATCGTCGTCAGAAAGTTCCCGTTGCGCCCGGTAGAGCCTGCGCACAACAGGTTTTTTCCCTGTATTGTCCATCATCACCAACCCATAGCCTCGCACACCAACCCATAAGCGGTGATGCCGGTCTTCATAGATACTCTTCACCTCATCGAGGTCGCGGTTCTGCTTGTTGAAGTTGACGAATTCAAATTGCTTGGGCGACCGAAGCAGGCGCTCAGGCAAGAAACGAATGAGTCCCTTGCTGGTTCCGACAAGAATGTAGCCGCGGTAGTCTTGCACAATGCGACGGAACACGAGGTTGGAACGAAGTTTATTGTCGGGGTAAAGATGGCGGAAAAGATAGCCACCCTTACCGTCAGGCACGGCTACTGCCAAGCCATAGTTCTGATAAAGGAGCCACACTCTGCCCTTGCTGTCGCAGAGCATGTCATGCACGTGGTTGTCAATAGGAGAATAGGGGTTGTTGTCGTCGTGGGCATATTGCTTGCCATTGACAAAGACACCATTGTTTCTTGTGCCAAGCCAAGTTTGCCCTTGCTTGTCGCGGGCCATGCAGATAACATTGTCTCCCGTGGGATTATCCACCAACCTGAACCGCAAGTCAGACGTAGCCATCATCAGCCGGTCGTCCATGTTGGAGGCTATAATACTGCCGTCAGCCAGTCTCTTCAGCATGCGGACACGGTTCGTGTGACTTTGTGCGCCGTTGTCATCAAAATAGACATACTCCGCCAGGTTGTAACGGGGCGTTATACAAGCCAGGCCCATGTCTTCCTGAGAGACGAACAAATTGCCCGTACGGTCTCTGAACAGAGATACGATGTAATTGGACGTGATGAGGGGATTGGGCGATTCGGCAGTAACATGCTGAAGTTCACCTGTATGAGGATAATAATGAAATAGTCCGTTGCCGAAAGCAGACACCCACACACTGCCTTTCTCGCCTGCCACCATACAGAAACGTGCGCTGTTGATGAATTTCATCATCTGTAGCGGCATCACGTTCAGGCGCACAAAGCGACCGGTTGGCTGATGATAGAAAAGAAACATGCCGCGGTCGTTCACAATGGCCCGGTTGCCCTTGTCGTCACTGATGACATTTCCGTTGGGACACTCCACGTCATCGGCTTGGCGAAAAGTTCTTGTGCGGGGAAGATATTCGTAAGTGTGTCCTTTACCCAACAGGATGATACGATGGCCAAAAGCCGCTGCCTGCACAAGCCTGTCGGTTGCACCAAGGGCTGTGCGCATCACGCTGTTGTCATACACCACTGTGGCGGTCTTGGCGTCTCTGCTGGTGAGTATCACGCCTGTCGTGGTGACAGCATACACGTTCTTGTCGACAAACGCCACGTCACACACCTTGCCATTGAGATGTTTAGGCATGAGAAGTGCATGTAAATGTCCCTTGCTGTATACAAAAACGCCCCGGTCGGTCACCAGCCACAGATTGCCGCCTGGTGACTGTCTTACCACATTCACAGCCACACCTTTTGGCAAAGGCAAGTCAAGGGCACATGGCGCTCCTTTTTTACCAACTTCCACCAAACGGCATCCTTTCTTGCCGTATATGACAATGTGCTCATAGGTAAGAAGCATCCGCTTGAATGCCTGGTTGTTAGTGCCGTTTCCTGTATAGTCTATAAACTTGCCGCTATTGATGTCAAACATGCTGTAGAGGTCACCGCGAAGCTTTATCCACAGATAGTGACCGCGCCACATTTTCAGGGCAAGCAGGCTGTTGTCGGTCAGCAGTCCTTTACTGCCGGGAGAAGCTGCCGTATAGTTGACAAAGAAATGACCGTCATAACGTACCAGGCCATTGGTGGAAGCCATCCACAAATAGCCTGCTGAATCTTGCTCGATTTCCCTAATATAGTTGCAGGGCAAGCCGTGCTCTATATTCAAGGTATAAGAAATCATGTCTTTGGCATGCAATTTACTGCTTGCCAAAGACATGATCATCAATAGTATGTAGACTTCCAACGTTCGCATTATCGGGGTAATCTTGTTGACAAAGATACTATATTTATCCAATAATGACAAAACTTTTCGCTGTTTTATTACTTTTTCACGTCAAACTCATAGCCCACACCTTTCTTGTAGAGGGCACTATTATGGTCTTTAATCCGCATGAAAGTAATGTCGGGCAACGCTCCGTCTGCCTTGCGGGGAGCCATGAGTTGCTTATAATCCGTGCTTACGAAAGGATTATCCTTGCCGAGTGCGAACTCATTGTCGGCAAGGGTGCAACGCTTCACATTGATGTTGAGCGTGTCGCCAGCGTCTCCCCGACTACTTCTATAAGAAATGTTGCGTGTAAGCACATGGTTGTAACCGGGCACATCCACGCCTTCGTTCCACACTTTCTGGTTCACCATGTTATAGTTACCCTTGTTGAGCATGGCACTGTTGTTCACCCGACGGTTGCCCGCCAAGTGGTGGTTGGCATAGAAACCATTTGCCTTGTTGCGCACGGCAATGCAGTTGTGGATGTAGTGGGTAGGCGCCGTGAAGTCTTCCTTCTACACCTTTCTGCCGTAACCACCACACTTGAAGCCATTGCCGTCGCCGGGTGTTTTCACCTTGTCGTCCTTCCATCCGCTATAGAGTGCCCAGCAGTGGTCGAGTTCAACGGGCGCTTTGCATCCGATAAAGTCGAACCCGTCGTCACTGTTCTCCATGCCCTGCAGCCCACAGCCCTGTTTCCCGTATAGTCGGCATTCGAGAAATGGAAGCCGAAGCCATCGCTATTGCCTCCCTTTCCACCTTCCGACACGGAGTCGTAGTTGTTGTAGGCATCGCAGTTGAGCAGCAGGTTATCGTTGCCGCGGGTGAAATAGCGTGCTTGGTCTCGGTGACCTGCACACCCACTATGTCGAAGCCTTTCAGGTGGAGAAAGCTGCCTTTCAGCCAAAAACACTCACGCGCAGGTCCTTTGGCTTGATGTCTGAGAAGTCGAACACGGGCCGCTCACTGTCACCTGGGTAGGCGAGGTAGGAAATGGGAGCATCAGCCATGCCGTTGCGTCCGAGGAAGAACACCACCGAATAGTTGTTGATGGTGCGCATCACCTGCGCTGGTTTCACCTTGTACACGCCACCACGGAAGTACACCTTGTCGCCGGGACGCAAGCGGTCCTGAATCTTATTGAGTGTGGCAAGGGGTGCCTCCAAGGTTCCGGCAGCATTGTCGGAACCATTGGGGGCTATGTAATAGTCCTTTGCACTGATGCTGCCTGCCATGGCGAGCAGCATCAGTATCATCAACTTCACTTCTTTCATGTGGATCTTACTTATAGTTCCTCTTCCAATTCGTCTACGTCCCATACCGGGTAACGATTGGAGTGGAACTGCTTGCCATCCTTGATTTCTACATTACCGTCAATGCCTATACGAGTGTCACTGGCAGCCCAAATAGAGGTTTCCACATTCGCCTCCACGACCTTAATGGCAGGTCTTGTATATTTTGCTTTCATGATGATAGTGCTTAATTAGTATTCCGTTTACTTGTTATAGATCACGGTCTTGCCGTTCTTCACATACATCTTGCCTGCTTCAGACTGGTTCACACGCACACCGTTCAATGTGTAGTAGGCATTGGTCCCATGTGAGCTGTGCCTGTCCGAGGAACTTGTGGTCTGTGGTACCGGTCCATGTGCCGTTGCTGTAGTAGCCTTCGGGATAGTCTGCCCAATAGCGGTTGAGGGTGAGGGCGGTCAGACTGCCGCAACGGGCAAAGGCACCGACTCCGATGGTCTCCACGGTGGAGGGTATTTCCACGCTGGTCAGCTTGCCGCGGTTGTAAACGGCACTGTCACCGATGGTTTTTACTCCGGGAAGATGCACACTGACCAGTGCCGACATGGAGCCGAGCAGACTCTTGTCAAGGGTTTCCATGCTGGTGAGTGTGGCGGGCAGATAGAGGTTGGTGAGCTTGGTGGCACGGGTGAGTGCCGTCGGACTGAGCGTCTTGATGCCCTCGGAGAGCACCAGTGAGGTCAGGTTGCTGCAGTTGTAGAAGGCATAGTCGTCTACACCTGTCACCTGATAGGCGGTGCCGTCGTGCTCCACCGTAGCTGGCACGGTGATTTCGCCCGTGTAGGTTTCCACCATAAAATAGGTGGTGTTCACTCGGTCCCAAGTCACACTAACGGTTCCGTCGTCGTTCGTGATGTAGAAGATCGACTTGCCGTCGTTCTCCTCCACGAAGGCGCCCTTGCGGAAGTAGTCGGGATTGCCGTCTACCGAGTCGCTGTTGCACGAGGTGAGCATGGCGAGTACTGCAGAGAGGAGTATTGGAATAGCAAAAAACTTGTTCATCATTTTAGGTCTTGATTTTGTTAATTTCTGCCGACAGAGTTATTACGCACGCGAAAAATAAAGATGTAAAATCATATAACAGGATGGAAAATTGTACAAAAAAGGCCATTTCATCGGGGCTTGTCAGGAGGAGACGTCTCACCTACCAAGTTAAAGACGCATAAAACTGACAGCCTATAAGCCGTGGACCTCACGACGGAACTGAACGAAAAGGGAGGGGCCCTTTATGGATCATGCACGGCAAGGGAGACTAAACAACCGAGTAGCACATCGTTAATGGCACGTTCACACGTTGTCCCAAAGCCTGGGCAACGAGTGCCCACGGCGTGGGCATCCATTGCCCAAACCGCGGAACAAAAATTGGGCACCCCTTTTAACATTTGAGAACAAACCATTTGCGTGGTGGATGAGTGATAGATAGTGATAGATATTTTCGCATCTATCACTCATCTATCACTTCTTTAACTTACTGCTACTCTGCTTAATATTGTAAAGAAACAGAAAAAGTGATAGATAGTGGCGATTTTTGAAAAACTTTTTCCTGCGCGCGTGCGCGCGAGAGAACGCGTACAATAAAGAATATTTATGTAATCTTATTGCCATAGAGGGGAAACGCATTAGAAACGTACGGATACAAAAAATGGACTACCGCTGTAGTCCACAACCTTTGTTAACCTTAAATCTAATACTATGAAAAACACGATGCAAAGTTAGTCCTTTTTTGCCTTACCCACAAGTATATAGGACAATTTTATCACTTTGCTCGTTCTTTTTTTGACTTATATCAATATTTCATAACAGCTTGTGCCCCACTCCACTCAATCACTTTTTCTTGGCTGATTGTGCGGCGTGCGCCTTCGGTTGAGTCTTGTGTGCAGCCTGTTGTCCAGACTTGGTTGGATTCTGTTCATGTCGAAAGGCTTCGCCGGGAGCAGTCACCTCCAAGTCAAGTTCTGGCAAATCGACCGACTCCGGTTCGGCACGATAGGGAATCTTGGTTGGATTGCGGTAGAGTTCCACCTCAACCATGGCCACCCCCTGCGACAATATGCCCAATGCCTTGGCTGCCGAATAGGAAAGGTCGATGATGCGCCCCTTGGCAAACGGACCGCGGTCTGCCACACGCACCACCACATGCTTGCCGTTGGCAGGGTTGGTGACCTTGAGCATGGAACCGAAGGGATACTTGCGGTGGGCACACACCAGACTGTCACTGTGATAGCGCGTGCCGTCGCTCATCCGCACGCCATTGGCCTTGCGGGAGTAATAAGTGGCCTTGCCCCGCTGCTGTGCACGCAGGGGAGCAAGGCTCAAGAGCATCAAAATGCTCAGTGTTATGCTAAAAACTTTCACTTTACCTTATTTCCATTTATTGTTCTAAACGATGCCCTGTGCCATCATGGCATTGGCCACCTTCATGAATCCGGCAATATTGGCACCCTTCACGTAGTCAATGTAGCCATCGGGACAAGTGCCATACTTCACACACTGTTCGTGGATGGAGTGCATGATGTAGTGTAACTTCTCGTCTACCTCCTCGGCACTCCAACTCAGACGGATGGAGTTTTGGGTCATCTCCAGCCCCGATGTAGCCACGCCACCAGCATTGACTGCCTTGCCCGGGGCAAAGAGCGTCTTCGACTTCACGAACTTGTCGATAGCCTCAGCCGTGCAACCCATGTTCGACACCTCAGCCACACACAGTGGCTGGTGGGCGAGAATTTGGTCGGCATCGGCACCGTTGAGTTCGTTCTGGGTGGCGCAGGTGAGCACAATGTCGGTCTTCACTTCCCATGGACGCTTGCCAGCCACGAACTTGGCACCAGGATATTCTTCAGCATAAGGTGCGCACACATCGTTGCCACTGGCACGGAGTTCGAGCATATAGTCTATCTTGTCGCCACTCACACCATCAGGATCATAGATGTAGCCGTCGGGACCGCTGATGGTCACCACCTTGGCACCCAACTCGGTGGCTTTCTTCACGGCACCCCAAGCCACGTTGCCAAATCCGCTCACGGCAACTGTCTTACCCTTGATGTCAATGCCACGTGTCTGGAGCATCTGATTGACAAAGTAGAGGGCGCCATAACCGGTGGCTTCCGGACGAATGCACGAGCCGCCCCACTCCATGCCCTTGCCGGTGAGCACGCCTTCCCATCGGTGGGTGAGTTTCTTGTAGGTGCCAAAAAGATAACCCAATTCACGTGCTCCCACACCAATGTCACCCGCAGGCACGTCCTCGTCTGGACCAATGTGGCGGTAGAGTTCCTGCATGAAAGCTTGGCAGAAGCGCATCACCTCGCCGTCGGAACGACCACGGATAGAGAAGTCGCTACCGCCTTTGCCGCCTCCCATAGGCAGTGTGGTGAGGGCATTCTTGAAGGTCTGCTCAAATCCGAGAAACTTCATGATGGACAGGTTGACTGACGGATGAAACCGCAAACCGCCCTTATAGGGACCAATGGCGCTGTTGAACTGCACACGGTAGCCAATGTTCACATGCACTTCGCCACGGTCGTCGACCCATGGCACCCGGAACGTGACAATGCGCTCCGGCTCGACAATGCGCTCCATAATCTTGGCTTTTTCAAACTCTGGATGCTGGTTGTACACGTCCTTTACGGTAACGAGCACTTCTCTCACAGCCTGAAGATACTCCAGTTCGCCAGGATGCTTCGCCTCCAGCGACTGCATGATTTTTTCCACTTCCATAGTATTTCCGTTTTAATGTTGTTGATTATTGGTTCTCATAGTGTCATGTTGACGGGGCAAATATAGATAAAAACAGGGCCGGTTCCAAACTTTTTGCCAAATAATTCACACTTTATAAACTTTCTTCTTGTATTGTCACTCTTTTGCACTATCTTTGCAGAAGATAGGACAAAACCAAGACCTTTACTTTAATAATTGATGAACATATACAGACTCCTCAACATATACACCCACATTAAGAACCACCGTGTGAGGGCACTCGCCATTTTGGCGATGCACCTACTCCACAGACGGTACACCTGCCTGTTCCTCGACCCGGCGCTGGGGTGCAACCTCAGGTGCCAAATGTGCTACTTCAGCAATCCCGAACAACGCAAGGACTTGCACGGAAAATTCTCCGAAGAGGAGTTGGAAGCTGTTGCCGCCAAACTCTTTCCCTATCTGAGGAAACTACAGATAGGGTGCGGAGCCGAACCCACCATCTACAGGAATCTTGACAAGGTGGTGGCACTGGGACGAAAGTATGGTGTGCCCTACATAGCCCTGACCACCAACGGCAACCTGCTCAACCGCGAAAAACTGGAACAACTCGTGGACAGCGGACTCGACGAGATAACCCTCTCCGTGCACGGCACACGGCGCCACACCTACGAGCGACTGATGGAAGGTGCCAGTTTCGACGTGTTCACCCGACTCATTGCCGACCTCAAAGCGGTCAAGGAAGCGCACCCGGAGTTCAACATCCGCATCAACTACACTGTCAACGAGGACAATGTGGACGACCTGACACATTTCCCGGATGTATTCGGCACCCTTCCCGTCAGCACCCTGCAACTCCGCCCTATCCAGCACATCGGCGATTCCAAGTACTGTAATTTCTCCATGAAGCACGTGTTGGAAAGCTATGACACCTGCATTGCAGCACTCGTAGACCACTACCGCCAACTGGGCACCCGGGTAATCTACCCCACAAGAGAGAATATCAAGAGCCTACACGAAGGAACAGGCGATGACACGACAGAGAAGAGCAACAACATCTCTGACATGGCACCCTATATGCAATTGTCGCCCTGGGCACGATGGAAAGAAGACTTCAACCCCTATGAAGAGAATTTCTACGGGTATTGCCGACGGAAGAAGCGCGTCAGACTGTTACTACGCGGCATCTTCCTGCCTAACCGCAAGAGCCAGGACTACGTGACCAAGAGTTTAAACTACGAAGTGAAATAAGCAAACAACAACGGCCTATGAAAGAAAACATACCACAAGAATGGAACCAGTTCTACCTGAAAGACGTGTCGTTTGTCAACCTGATGATGCGGCGCATCTATAACGTGCTCATCGTTGCCAATCCCTACGATGCCTTCATGCTCGAGGACGACGGACGAGTGGAAGAGAAAATCTACAACGAGTATATGGAGCTCGGACTGCGCTATCCACCGACATTCACACAGGTGAGCACTACCGAGGAGGCATCGCAGATACTCGCCACCACCAACATAGACCTGGTCATCTGCATGCCGGGCAACGCCGACAACGACGCCTTCACCGTGGCACGCGACATCAAGGCGGAATGGCCCGACATACATTGTGTGGTGCTGACGCCCTTCTCGCACGGAATTACCAAGCGCATGGAGAACGAGGATCTTTCCATCTTCGACTACGTGTTCTGCTGGTTGGGCAACACCAACCTCATCTTGTCCATCATCAAACTCATAGAGGACAAGATGAACATAGAGAACGACATACGCAACGGCGGCGTGCAGATGATTCTGCTCGTGGAAGACAGCATCCGTTTCTATTCCTCCATCCTGCCCAACCTCTATAATTACATCCTGCTCCAGAGCCAACGGTTCTCCACCGAGGCGCTCAACCGCCATGCCGCCACGCTGCGCATGAGAGGACGGCCCAAGGTAGTATTGGCACGCAGCTACGAGGAAGCCATGGCCATGTATGAAAAGTATGCAGCCAACGTGCTTGGCGTCATCAGCGACGCCCGCTTTCCCATACACGGCGAGAAGGACCCGGAAGCCGGACTCAAGCTGTGCCGGGAAATCAGAAAGCGTGATGAGTTTCTGCCACTCATCATCGAGAGCAGCGAAACCGAAAACAGAAAGAAAGCGGAGAACGAGGGGTTCCGCTATGTGGACAAGAACTCCAAGAAGATGAGCATAGACCTGCGCCACCAGATGGAGGAACACATGGGATTCGGCGACTTCATCTTCCGCGACCCCACCACACACGAGGAAATATTGCGCATACACTCGCTCAAGGAACTGCAGGACAACATCTTCAAGATTCCCAACGACTCCATGCTCTACCATGTGAGCCGCAACCACGTGAGCCGCTGGCTCAGTGCACGTGCCATCTTCCCCGTATCGGCATTCCTCAAGAACGTGACGTGGAAGAAACTACAGGACGTGGACGCTCACCGGCAAATCATCTTCGATGCCATTGTGCAGTATCGCAAGATGAAAAACATAGGCGTGGTAGCGGTGTTCGACCGGGGCAAGTTTGACAAGTATGCCCACTTTGCGCGCATCGGCGAAGGGTCGCTCGGCGGCAAGGGAAGAGGTTTGGCATTCCTGGACAACGTGGTAAAGATGCACCCGGAATTCAACGCTTTTCCGGGAGTGACCGTACAGATTCCAAAGACGGTGGTACTCTGCACAGATGTGTTCGACCAATTCATGGAGCAGAACAACCTCTACCAAATAGCCTTGAGCGACGCCAGCGACGAGGAGATACTCAAGCACTTCCTCAAGGCACAGCTGCCCGATTCGCTGATAGCCGACTTCTTCACCTTCTTTGAGGCGACCAAGAGTCCTATAGCCATCCGCTCGTCGAGTCTGCTCGAGGATTCACACTACCAGCCCTTTGCCGGCATCTACTCCACCTACTTGATTCCATGCCTTGACGACAAATACGAGATGCTCCGCATGCTGACTTCCGCCATCAAGAGCGTGTATGCCTCTGTGTACTACCGCGATTCCAAGGCCTACATGACCGCCACCAGCAATGTCATCGACCAGGAAAAGATGGCTGTCATACTGCAGGAGGTGGTGGGCAAGACCTACGGCGACCATTATTACCCCAACATTAGTGGCGTGCTCCGCTCACTCAACTACTACCCCATCGGTGACGAGACGGCAGAGGAAGGCATAGCCAGTCTGGCACTGGGACTCGGCAAGTATATCGTGGACGGAGGACAGACTCTCCGCGTGTCGCCCTATCATCCACACCAGGTGCTGCAAACCAGCGAGATGGAGACGGCACTGCGCGAAACACAGACCCAGTTCTATGCCCTCGACATGAAACACGTGGGCGAAGACTTCAAGGTGGACGACGGATTCAACATACTCAAGCTCAAGGTGAAAGAGGCAGACAAAGACGGTTCACTGGCCGGCATTGCTTCGACCTACGACCCGTATGACCAGATGATTCGCGACGGGCTATACGAGGGCGGAAGGAAAATCATATCCTTCTGTGGCGTGCTGCAGCAAGGAGTGTTCCCCCTACCCGAGATTCTGCAGCTCTCCATGAAGCACGGACAGGAATCCATGCGACGCCCCGTGGAGATAGAGTTTGCCTGCAACCTCAACAGCAACGGCACCGGCGACTTCTACCTTCTACAGATAAGACCCATCGTGGACTCCAAGCAGGTGCTCGACGAAGACCTTACGCTCATTCCCGACAGCAAATGCCTGCTGCGTTCCCACACTTCTCTTGGCCACGGCATCACCGACGATGTGGTGGACGTGGTATACGTGAAGACTGACGACAATTTCACAGCCATGAACAACCCCTCCATCGCCGACCACATAGAGCGCATCAACAGGCAGTTTCTCGCTGAAGGTAAAGGCTATGTGCTGGCAGGTCCCGGCAGATGGGGCTCCAGCGACTACTGGCTGGGCATACCCGTAAAATGGCCACACATCAGCGCTGCCAAAGTCATTGTGGAAGTAGGACTGCAAAACTACAGAGTGGACCCGAGCCAGGGTACCCATTTCTTCCAGAACCTGACAAGTTTCGGTGTGGGCTACTTCACCGTGAATCCCTATAAGGATGATGGTGTGTTCAGAAAGGATCTGCTCGACAGTATGCCTGCCGTGGAAGAGACAGAGTTTGTGCGGCATGTGCGCTTCCAACAGCCTCTCAAGATTATGATGGACGGCATGAAGCAGGAGGGTGTGGTACTGCTACCGGATGGTAACGAAAAGAAAAAAGATTTATAAATATGCAAAAAGGGTGAAGCGGATGTTGTCCGTTTCACCTTTATTATATAACTTTGCCGGCAAAGAGTTATTAAAAAGAGCAACCATATGAAAAGGACATTTATTATCGCACTGGGCATGGTCGTGATGCTCGGTTCTTGCGGCACCTATACAGGTAGCGGAGCCTATACGGGCGCGTCGCTCGGTTCCATTCTGGGCAGTGCCATAGGCGGCATTTCCGGCGGGCCTCCCGGCTCAGACATCGGAACGCTTGTGGGCATGGCAGGCGGAGCCGTGATTGGCGGCGTCATCGGCCAACAGGCCGACAGGCAGCAAAAACAGGACATACACGACCGCTACCAGCAGATTCAGCAACGCAAGGCGCAGCAACAGCAGAACAGTTATCCCCAGAGTTATCAACAGGACTATCAGCAACAGGACAACAACGCCCCAAGTGGTTTCGACCCGAACAACAGTGCCGATGACCGCATCTATGACTTCAACGGCTCGGACTATACAGGCAACTACAGTGCCACCAAGCCTACCGAGAGTGTTCCCGCCTCATCGAGTGTGGACGAGTTGGTGGAAAACTATCAGTTTAACCCTGCCATAGAAATTGCCAACGCACGCTTTGTGGACGAAAACAAAGACAACGTGCTCAACCGCGGCGAACTCTGCAAGGTGATATTCGAAGTGAGAAATAGCAGCAAGGTGGTACTGCACGATGTAGTGCCGACAGTAGTGGAAGCCGACGCAAACCCGCACATATTCATCTCGCCGAGCGTGCATGTGGAGAGTTTAGCTCCCGGCAAGGCAATACGCTACACGGCCATGGTGAAGGCGGACAATAAACTGAAAGATGGCAATGCGCGCATCTGTCTCTCCGTGCTCCAAGGCAGCAAGGCCATATCTAAGGTTACAGAGTTTAATATTACGACAACAAAACAGAAAACAAAATAACAACTAAGATGAATTTTATTAAGAAATATCTGACACTGATAACTACACTGGCTGTCATAGCCATTGTCCTCTTATGGGGAGTTTGGGGCTACAACGGATTGGTAAACGATAGCGAGAACGTGGATAACAACTGGGCAAACGTGGAAACGCAATACCAGCGAAGAGCCGACCTCATACCCAACCTGGTGAACACCGTCAAGGGATACGCCACCCACGAAAAGGAAACTCTCGAAGGCGTAATGAAGGCAAGAAGTGAAGCCACCCAGACCAAGGTGGACCCCACCAACCTGACTCCCCAAAAACTGGCGGAATACCAGAAGGCACAGGCAGGCATCTCACAGGCACTTGGCAGGCTGATGGTCATCCAGGAACGTTATCCCGACCTGAAGGCCAATCAAAACTTCCAGGAACTGCAGGCCCAGCTCGAAGGCACGGAAAACCGCATCAACGTGGCGCGCAAAGACTTCAACGATGCCGCAAAAAAATACAATGTGAGCATACGCAGTTTCCCCAAGAACATTCTTGCCAAAATGTTCGGCTTTGAAAAGAAAGTCTACTTTGAGGCACAATCAGGTGCAGAGAAGGCTCCCGAGGTGAAGTTCTAAGATATTCCCTTTAAATGAAAAGAATCCTTTCGATTTATTTCCTCATTACTTCTGTGCTGCTCACCCTGGCGGCACAGAAGAAGGTAACCGCATACACAGTAGACCAGGTGCCCAATGTGCATCTGGCCGACAAGCGTCTCTACACCACCGATGCAGCACAAATGCTCTCGGCAGAAGCTCGCGACAGCGTAGACGCCATTTGCGCGCGGCTTGAACGAAACACGGGAATTGAAACGGCTGTGGTCATCTTGCCTTCTATAGGCGAAGCCACGCCGTTCAACTTTGCCACGGAACTCTTCCGCACATGGGGAATAGGCAAGGAGAAAAGCAACAACGGTCTGCTCGTGCTTTATGTGGTGGACCAGCACAAGGTGCGTTTCGAGACGGGTTACGGACTGGAAGGCGACCTTCCGGACGCCATCTGCAAGCGCATACAGCAGCAATATATCATTCCGCAGCTGAAACAAGGGAATTGGGACCAAGGTGTGGTGGACGGAATGAAATCAGTGTACCAGATGCTCTGCAAAAGCACTACTAATAACAAAGAAGCCACGGAAGGCGACGACACTTTTGCCTTTCTCTTCCTTATTGGCGCCATCGCCTTCATGATATGTCTGCCCACACTGATGAGCAAATACCGCAGCCGTTGCCCCAAATGTGGACAGCGAGCCATGAAAAGAGTGAAGAGCGAAAGGCTCAAGACCGTCCAAGGACACATCATCCGCCGCGACACTTACCGGTGTGAGAAATGTGGACATATCTTGACTAAAGACCACAGGGAAGACGACAATGACAGCGGCAACGCCCTGGCTGCCGGCATGTTTCTCGGTTCCATGATGGGAAGAGGCGGTTCAAAAGGCGGTGGCGGATTTACCGGAGGAGGAAGTTTCGGAGGCGGAAGCACGGGTGGCGGCGGTGCAGAATCGGGATGGTAATCCTTAAAATATATTTATCCAACACTACAAGTTAGCCGAATTCTGTGAAAATACCTAAAATCAGCAATGTTTTACCTCGGCATATTTGGTAAGAAGAAATAAATTGCATACCTTTGCAACCCGTAAGTCAGAACCTGCAAAGGTATAGCTTACAAATTATGCGGCAATAGCTCAGTTGGTAGAGCACAACCTTGCCAAGGTTGGGGTCGCGAGTTCGAGTCTCGTTTGCCGCTCTTTTTTATTATTTTTCTTTGAGAAACATAAAGACAAGATGAACTTATATTTAAGATATTTCAATAATGAAACTTTAGTTCACACTGTTGAGGAAGCTCTTGATTTCTTGCGTAGCATCAGCGAAATAATAGTTACGCCGGAAATGGAGGATGAAATAAGAGACTATGTGGATAGCGATGTGTTCTATCCCAAACGCTACAAGGTGCGTCCCCGCGTGTACTTCATCATCATCAAGACCGAGGCCAAGACAATGCTCGATTTCAAGCAGAAGAAGGCTTTGCGCTCAAACCTCAATGCCGAGACACCTCAGGATAAGCGTGATATGGTGTCGCCCATGGTCGCCCGTCTCAACGAGGAGAAGCCCGGATGGTATGAAGGCTCGCTTGAGTTCAAGCGTGTGGTTATGATTCCAGCCACAGGCAAGTTTGAATATCGCGACACATTGTTCGTGGCGCAGTGCAAGGCTGTGTCGGGTATGGAGTGCTACGAGCGTATTGTCGACCATCTGCGCGATATTGTGGACAGCCGTAGCCAGTTCCCCTCAGCCAAGGGCAAGAATTTCCGTTTCAAGTATTTGGGTTATTGGAAATAAGTTTAACAAACTCTTTAATTACTTTCTCCTATGAACAAGGCAATGTTGATTGGATATGTAGGCAGAGATCCAGAGGTTAAGTATTACGATGCCGACCAGTGTATGGCACAGGTTTCGATCGCCACTACAGAGAGGGCTTACGTATTGCCTAACGGCACCCTGGTTCCCGAACGCACCGATTGGCATAATCTTGTGTTTTGGGAACAGCTGGCCAAGGCGGTGGAACGCTATGTGCACAAGGGTGACAAAATATATGTGGAAGGTCGCATCCGCTATCGTGCCTACGACGACAAAAAGGGCATGCGACGCTATGTGACGGAAATCTATGTGGACAACATGGAGTTGCTGTCGTCAAGATCATCCCAGACTTCTTCGGCAACACCGGCTCAGCAACCTGCCGAGAAACCAAGGCAGGCCACTGCTGAAGATGTAAATAAACTACCATTCTGACGTGGACTTATCGTATATCATATCAACTTTTTCTGAGGTGCATCTTTTGCCCCTCACTTGGAATATAGTTATAGCAGCCGTATTGGCTGGTTTGTTGCTTTTGGCATCAGCCTTTGCCAGTGGCTCGGAAATAGCTTTCTTTAGCCTTTCACCGACCGACCTCAGCGCACTCGACCCAGAACGAAACGGACGAGACAACAATATACAGCAACTTAGAGAGGACAGTGAACGCACACTTGCTACAATACTGATTACCAACAACTTTGTCAACGTGATGATAATCATGGTCTGCAATTACATGTTTGGCAATCTTATCGATTTTGGCAGTGCTGTTGTGCTCCAGTTTCTTTGCATAACCGTGCTGCTCACTTTCCTGCTCCTGCTCTTCGGAGAGATTATGCCCAAAGTCTACAGCAGGCAGAATCCGTTGAAATTCTGCCGTTTGGTAGTGCCCGGCATCCTTTTCTGCCGCAAGCTTTTCTGGCCCATCGAGACAATTCTCATCAAGAGTGGCATCGTGGCAGAGAAGTTCATCAAGAAGGAAAACCATGTGCTCAGTGTTGACGACTTGGAACAAGCACTGGAGTTGACCGACAAGGACGACATCAAGGACGAACAGACCATGCTTAAAGGCATTATCCGTTTTGGTGACGAGACTGCCAAGGAGATAATGACCAGCAGGCAAGATATCGTAGACATAGACATACGCAGTTCGTTTTCGGAAGTTATCAAGTCTATTATTGAGAACAATTACAGTCGTATCCCTGTGTATCAAGACAATACCGACAACATCCGTGGTGTGCTCTACATCAAGGACTTGCTCCCTCATTTGGGCAAATCTGACTCTTTCCGTTGGCAGAGCTTGATTCGTCCGCCATACTTCGTGCCGGAAACGAAAAAGATAGATGACTTGCTGCGCGACTTCCAGGAGAACAAGGTGCATATAGCCATTGTGGTTGACGAGTTTGGCGGTACGAGTGGTCTGGTCACGCTTGAAGACATTCTGGAGGAAATAGTGGGAGAAATAAACGACGAGTATGATGAGGACGAGGCTACTTATACCAAGCAGAGCTACAACACCTATATTTTCGAAGGCAAGACTTTGCTGAGTGATTTCTGCCGTATCCTCAATATCGACGACGATACTTTCGATGAAGTCGAG
Source organism: uncultured Prevotella sp. (assembly GCA_905198745.1). GTDB lineage: Bacteria > Bacteroidota > Bacteroidia > Bacteroidales > Bacteroidaceae > Prevotella. The sequence goes on from CAJKDU010000002.1 coordinate 43,178, forward strand.
GGCGATGCTGACACTCTTGCAGGTCTGTTGCTCGAGATAAAGGGAGACTTTCCGAGTGTTCACGAGCGCATCACCTACAAGAATTTCGACTTTGAAATCTATGCAGTCGAGGAGCGTCGTATTAGTAGGGTGAAGGTGGTAGTCAATCCTGTGACGCCTTCTTCCAATGATTCTGTTAGTTACCAGTAGTTATGCCGCTGCTTATTATTGAGAGTCTGTCGACCGATGTAAGGTTGGGATTGTGGGCTATAGAGGAAAGTGAAGACGATATTCTCCGTGATTATCCTTCGCTGACTACGATTGTTGACAAAGGCATGCGGTCGCAAGCACGCAGGTTGGAACGTTTGGCGGTAGCTGCATTGGTAAGTGAAATGACTGGCATAGCTTGTCCGCAAATACGCCATAGGGAAAATGGGGCGCCCGTTATTGAAGGGTTCCACATAAGCATTAGCCACACCAAAGGTTATGCTGCCGTTATCTTGTCGGAGTCAAGAGAGGTGGCTGTGGACATAGAATATTGGTCGGATAGGGTGGAGCGCATTGCTGCGAAGTTCATTCGTGATGATGAACTGTGGAAAAGTATAGAACATTTATTATTGACTTGGTGTGCCAAGGAAACGATGTTTAAGTTGCTCAACAACGAGAACCTTCAGTTTTTTGATATGCGTGCAGTTCCTTATGTCATGAATTCATCGGGGGTGTTGTGGATGGAAGACTTGAAAACCGGGCAACTTGTTGACATTGATTATCGCACGACAGTCGATTTTGTGCTGACTTACGCTTATCTATGATTTCTTCTTTTTGTTGTCCTTCTTGAGCTTTTTCAGTCGCCTTTGTGCCTCAGGATTCTCTGGATAGAGCGTGAGCGCCTTTTCATAGTTGGCGATGGCAGCTTCAGTCATGTGTTCTTTTTCACACTCCTTGCCCAACACCAGATATTCTACGGATAGTTTTTTCAGATATTGCCCCTTCTCTTCAAGCTGTTGTTCCAACAGCCTTTTCTCTTCCCTCAAGGTGTTTATTTGGTTCAGCTTTAGTCTTATCAGTCGTTTGGCCTCAGGCTTTTCTATGTCATATCGACTGTGTATGGCCAGGAAGAAATTGTTTATGAAATCGTCAAAGCGTCCCTCGTCGAAAGCCCTGGCTGCCTGTTGATATTCAATGTCGGCTTTCGACTCGCTCAGTGCACGGTTGATGAGGGTTGAATCATTGTAGCTCCGGGCAAAGTTGGTCACTTCTGATTTCACAAACACGTCGCTTCGGCGGATGGGTTCAGCCAGGCTGATGCCCTCCAGACTGGTGCAGCGGCTCAACGCTACATAGGTTTGTCCGCTGGCAAACACGCCGCTTGAGAAATCAATCTTCACACTTTTAAACGTGAGTCCTTGACTCTTGTGCACGGTGATGGCCCAAGCCAGTTTCAATGGAAACTGGATGTAGGTGCCCAATTCCTCCTCGTCAATCTTTTGCTCTTTTTCGTTGTATGTATATTTGACGTTGCTCCAGGCTTCTCGCTCTACGTCGTACTCATCACCTTCCTCGGTGTTGACAGTGAGAATACCGTCTTCCTCAGATATGCCTGTGATGACTCCCAAAGTGCCGTTCACCCACCTTTTCTCCATGTCGTTCTTGATGAAGAGTACTTGAGCGCCCACTTTCAGTTCAAGTTCCATGGGCACGGGCAAACTGCTGTCGGGGAATTCGCCTTTGATTTGTCCATAGAAAATAGACGGTGAGCCCGGCAGTTCGTTTAACTTCTGCTTGTTGATATAGTCTACGGTGTCACGTTTGGTCGACAGTGTGATGGCAAGGCGTGTGTTGTCTGTCTTGAGTTTTGCGCCCACCTGTCGGTTGAGCACGTTGAGTTCACTTGAGCTTACCTGGTTTGTTCGGATATGGTTGAGAATATTGACAAATTCCCTATCTGTTTGGCGGTAAACTTTGGTCAGTTCTATGCTAACCAATTTCATCTCCCGGAACACGTGTGCATCGAAGAAATAGCATGACGGATAGAACTGGCGAAGCAGTTGGCGGTCTTCTTCCTTGACCACAGGTTCCAACTGGAAAATGTCGCCTACGAGCAACATCTGCTTTCCGCCGAAAGGTTCACGCATGTTGCGGGAATACACGCGGAGCACCTTGTCGATGAAGTCGATAATGTCTGCGCGAACCATACTTATTTCATCGATGATGATGAGCTCCACCTCTTTGATTATGCGGCATTTCTCCTTGTTGTATTTCAGCGTATCGCGTATTTTCTTGGGTGTATAGCGTGTGTCGTTGGGAAGTAGCGGATAGAAAGGTACTTTGAAAAAACTGTGTATGGTGCTGCCGTTCACATTGATGGCGGCAATGCCGGTAGGAGCAAGCACTATGGCTTTTTTCTTGGTGTGCTTGAAGATATAGCGTAAAAAAGTAGATTTACCCGTACCCGCCTTTCCTGTCAGGAAAAGCGAGCGGTGGGTAAATCTTATCATTTGAATTGCATTTTGCAATTCCTTGTTCTCAAGGTCTATTTGTTCTTCCAAATTGTCTTTTCTGATCTATTAGAAGTCGTCCAATGTCATTTTCTGTTCCGTTGGCTTCTTGGGTTCTTGCTTGTCGCCTTCGGCAGCAGCCTTGTTGTGGTCGTTGTGTTTGGCAGCTTCATGTCCCTCATGGTCTTCTATAGGATTGCCGTTCTCGTCGAGGAACTCTTCGTCGTCCATGATTCCTGTGCTGTCAGCCACTTCCACTTTCTTCGGTGTCGCATAATAGGTACAGGTGTACATGCTCTGCCGGATGTCGTCATCCTTGGGCTTGCCGAATTTGCCTCTGTATTTCTTGAAGGCTGGATCGGCCAGTACAGACTGCCAGAAGTATCCGCAGATTGGCAGTGCCGTGCGGCTTCCCTGTCCGAGGGCTCCTGTGCGGAAGTGGATGCAGCGATATTCTCCGCCGACCCAAGCGCCCACTACGAGGTTTGGGCTCACGCCCATGAACCATGCGTCGGAGTGGTTGTTGGATGTTCCGGTCTTTCCTCCGAAGTCTGTATCTGTATAAGGAGACACATACCCCCAAAGCGACTGTGATGTACCACCAGGCTCTCTCATTCCGCCCATAAGCATTTGCTGCATGAGGAACGCGCTCTTGTAGGGGATAACTTGCTGTACTTCGCTGGGCGCCGAGTATACCTCGTTGCCATCCTTGTCAAGAATCTTTGTTACCAGGACAGGCTCGTGATGTTTGCCGTCGTTGGCCACTGTACAGTAAGCATTCGTTAGTTCAAGCAGGTTGACGTCACTGGAGCCGAGTGCCAGAGATGGTGTTTCGTCGAGCGGACTCTTGATGCCCATTTCCTGTGCCGTCTTGATGATATTCTTGATGCCCATTTCCTGTCCCAAGCGAACAGCTATAGAGTTTATACTCTTGGCGAATGCACCCTTCAGGGGGACACTGTCTCCTGAGAATGAACCGTTGGCGTTGGAAGGAGTCCACGTGACTGTTTCTTTCTTGAACTTGTCATACACCTGCATGGAAATGTATTCGTCGCGTCTTTTATCGCATGGCGTAAGTCCCTGGTTCATGGCTTCCGTGTAGACAAAGAGCTTGAATGTGGAACCGGGTTGGCGTTCTGCCGTTACCTTGTCATATTTCCATGTCTTGAAGTCGAGGTCGCCTACCCATGCCTTCACCTGACCTGTCTGGGGTTCCATAGCAACAAATGCGCAGTGCATGAACCTCACCATATACTTCAGTGAGTCAATGGTACTCATCTCTTGTTTGATAGTGCCCTTGGCATAGTCGAACAGTTTCACCTCGTGTGGCTTGTTCAGATAATATTGCACGGAATCAGGGTTGCCTCCATACTTCTGCAGCAAGTACTTGTAGACGGGGAGCTTCTGCACTTTGTCCTCTATAAAGCCTGGTATCACGTTTCCTTTCTCGTCAACCCATGGGTCTTTGCTTCCCCAGTGGTTCTTGAAGTTTTGCTGCACCTGCTTCATTTGTTTCATGGCAGCAGCTTCCGCATACTTCTGCATGCGTGTATCGAGAGTCGTATAGATTTTCAGTCCCGAACTGTAGAGGTCGTAACCATTCTCCTTGCACCAGTCTTTCAGATAGTTGGCAACTGCCTGGCGGAAGTAAAGCGCTTGGCCGTCATAGTTGTCTTCTATACTGAAGTTGAGCTTAATGGGGCGCTGACTCAGCTCGCTATATTTGTCGCGTGACAGGTCTTGGTGTGTCACCATGTTCATAAGCACCGTGTTGCGACGCTTCAAACTGTTTTCAGGATGTGATATTGGATTGTAGTAGGTAGTGGCCTTGAGCATACCTACCAATATGGCAGCCTGATCTGTAGTCATCTTGTCGGGTGTGGTGTCGAAGTAGGTCTTGCACGCCGTCTTGATGCCGAAGGCATTGGAACCGAAATCTACAGTGTTGGCATACATGGTGATAATGTCCTTTTTGTCGTACACCATTTCGAGCTTGGTGGCAATAATCCACTCCTTGCTCTTTACGATGAGCATGCGAATGCCGGGAATGTAGCCCAACAAGCCGGTAGAATATTGGGTACGCACGCGGAACATGTTCTTGGCCAACTGCTGTGTGATGGTCGATGCACCGCGCGCATCGTGGTGGACTACCATGTCTTTGGCAGCGGCAAAAAGTCCGAAAAAGTCAATGCCATGGTGGTGATAGAATCGCTCGTCTTCTGTGTCGATGAGCGCTTTCCAAAAGTCCGGATTCACCTCATTGTATTTCACAGGTGTGCGGTTCTCGTTGAAATACTTTCCGATCAACTGTCCGTCGGCACTGTAGATTTCTGAAGCTTGGTGAGTCTCAGGATTCATAATGCGGTGGAAGCCGGGACTCTTGCCGAAAAGCCAGAGGAAGTTGATGTCTACCGCTCCAAGATAGAGAAAGAATATGACGATGAAGGAGACAATGCCCACTCCTGTTTTCGTGTACCATGGACGTCCTGCATACAATCCTTTGTACCAAGGCCAGAAGGAACGAATCTTGTTCCACAGCCACAAGATAAATGATTTGATTTTTGATATCATAATGATTGTTGTTGTTTCATGATGGGATTAATACCTTATATCGGCTCTGCAAAAATACAAAGAAACCATAGAATCAAGTATTACTTTCAATATAATTTATGATTTCTTCAATGTTTTCGGGCTGAAACCATTTGATTTCCGCATCCTTTTTGAACCATGTCAACTGCTTTCTGCAGTATCGGCGTGTGTTGCCTTGAATTTTTGTGATTGCTTCTTCGAGTGTTGTCTTGCCGTCGAAGTATTCAAACATTTCCTTGTAACCCACCGTGTTGAGGGCATTCGTTTCGCGTTTGTCGAGTACGCTGCGAGCCTCTTCCACGAGTCCGTCCTTGACCATTTGCTCTACTCTTCGGTTAATTCGGTCATAGAGTTCGCTGCGTTCTCGTGTAAGCCCAATTTTCAGTATCTTGAACGGTCGCTGTTTTTTCTCGTTCTTTCTAAACGATGTGTATGTCTTGCCTGTCATCACGCAAATCTCCAATGCATGTACTACGCGTTTGGGATTGTTGCGGTCCACGATATTGTAGTATTCCGGGTCGAGCCGCTGCAAATCTTCGAGAAGAGGTTTCAGTCCTTCCTTCTCATATCTGGCTTTCATCATGGAACGCGTGTGGTCGTCAATGGTTGGAATGTCGTCTATGCCGTTGCACACAGCGTCGATATACATCATACTTCCACCTGTGAGCAATGCCATATTGTATCCTTGCTCAAACTGCTTGTCAATCAGCTTGATAACATCTTCCTCAAACAGGGAAGCACTGTAATAATCACCTATGTGGTGTGTACCTACCAGATAGTGTTTCACCCGTTGTTGTTGTTCCTGGGTTGGAGCGGCGGTTCCAATGGGCAGTTCTTTGTAGATCTGCCTGGAGTCGGCATTGATGATGGGCTGCTGGAAGTGCTCCGCCAAGCGAAGACACGTCTCTGTTTTTCCTACTCCTGTCGGACCAAGAACAACAACAAGGGTTTTCATTATCGTATGATGCCTCTTTTGGAAGATTCAACAAAGTCTACGATATATTTGACTTCCTTTGAATCCGGGAATTTCTCTTTTAGTTCTTCTATACCTTCTGCCATAACGCCCTTGCTGTAGAGTGTACGGTAGGCATCATGAATGGTTTCAATCAGTTCGTTTGAGAAACCTCGACGGCGCAATCCTACAAGATTAAGTCCACAGTAGTGAGTAGGGAATTTTCCGGCAATGATATAGGGCGGAATGTCTTGGCTGAAACGGCTTCCACCTTGAATCATCACATATCCGCCAATGTGGCAGAACTGGTGTACAAGTACACAGGCACTTAGAATGGCATTATCGTCAATGGTCACTTCTCCGGCTATCTTGGTCGAGTTGCCGATGATAAGTCCGTTTCCCAGCACACAGTCGTGTGCCACATGCATATTCTCCATGAGCAGGTTGTTACTGCCCACGATGGTAGTGCCTTTTGACGCTGTGCCGCGTGATATGGTTACATTTTCGCGTATACTGTTGTTGTCGCCTATCTGGCAAAGCGTTTCTTCACCTCTATATTTCAAGTCCTGTGGTTTGGTGGCAATGCTTGCTCCAGGGAATATTTCGTTGTTGTTGCCCATACGTGTGCCTGCATGCAGCGTGACGCTGTTTTGCATCACGTTGTTGTCACCGATGACCACATTCTTGTCTACGTAGCAGAATGGGCCTATAATATTGTTGTCGCCTATTTTTGCCTTGGGGTGAACATAGGCTAAAGGACTGATTTGATTCATGTTCGTGTATTACTTGTTTTTTACGATTTGTGCTGTGAATGTGGCTTCTGACACTACGGAGTCGCCTACAAACACATATCCCTTCATTGACGAGATGCCGTGGCGTACAGGTGCTAGCAACTCTACCTTAAAGAGGAGTGTGTCTCCGGGCACCACTTTCTTTCTGAATTTCACGTCGTCTATTTTCATGAAGTAGGTCGACCAGCGTTCCGGCTCCTCCAATGTGTTGAGCACCAACAGGCCTCCACATTGTGCCATGGCTTCAATTTGGAGTACGCCCGGCATCACGGGTTCCTGTGGGAAGTGTCCCTGGAAGAAGGGCTCGTTGGAGGTCACGTTCTTGACGCCTACAATGCTGTTGGATCCCAAGGCTATCACCTTGTCTACCAACTGCATGGGATATCTGTGTGGAAGCAGTTCTCTAATGCGGTTGTTGTCCATGATTGCCACATCGTTCGGGTCGTACTTGGGCGCTTGAATCTCGTGCTTTCTGATTTCCTTTCTCATCTGCCGTGCAAACTTGTTGTTCACGGTATGACCAGGTCGTGTGGCAATGATTCTTCCCTTGATTGGACGGCCGATTAGTGCCATGTCGCCGATGATGTCGAGCAACTTGTGGCGCGTACATTCATTCTCCCATACAATGGGTTTGTGCTGGATATAACCCAGTTTAGTGGCATCCATATTCGGCACTTTCAGGAAGTCTGCCAGATTGTCGAGCTGTTCCTGTGTGATCTGCTTCTCATAGATGACGATGGCGTTATCCAGGTCGCCACCTTTTATAAGGTTGGCTTTGAGCAGTGGCATCACGTCTCTCACGAACACGAATGTGCGTGCCGGAGCTATTTCCTTCGGGAAATCGGCTATGTTGTCCCATGTGGCAAACTGGCTGTTGATGAACTTCGATTCAAAGGAACACATGGCTGTTACGCTGAATTCTTCATCGGGCAAGATGGTGATGCAAGAGCCGCTCTGCTCGTCCTTGATTTCTATCTTGTGCTTGATGATATAGTAGTTCTTGGGGGCGTTCTGCTCCACGGTGCCAACTTCCTCTATTTTATCCACATACATGATGGCGCTACCATCGAGGATAGGAAATTCAGGTCCGTTGACCTGTATCAGACAGTTGTCCACACCCAATGCGTAGAGGGCAGCCATGCCGTGCTCTATGGTCGAAACGCGAATGTCGCCTTTGCCCAGCACGGTACCGCGCTGTGTGTCCACCACGTTTTCTGCTATAGCCTCAATGATGGGCTGTCCTTCGAGGTCGATGCGCTGTATCTTCAGACCTGAGTTCTCGGGAGCTGGATTAAAAGTCACGGTCAGGCTCAGTCCTGTGTGCAGTCCCTTGCCGAAAAGTGAGAAACTGCCTTTGAGTGTTCTTTGCTTTGATGCTTCCATTATATTAGAATGTCTTGTTTATTGCTTGTTGATCTTTTTGAGTTCCTCAACTTCCTTTTTCAGTTCGTTGAGTTCTTTGTACATGTCGGGCAGCCGGCGGAAGATGGCCTGTGACTTGAAGTAGGGGAGTTGTTCCATAGGCGGTGTGCCGATGAGTGCCTGGTTGTCCTTGAGACTTCCCGGCACTCCAGACTGGGCACCGAGGAACACCTTATTGCCGATGGTTATGTGTCCGGCTATGCCAACCTGTCCTCCGAACATGCACCATTGTCCCACCTTGGTGCTGCCTGCCACGCCTACTTGTGCTGACATGACGGTGTTTTCGCCGATGTCCGTGTTGTGGGCTATCTGCACCAGATTGTCCAGTTTCACTCCTTTGCGCACATAAGTGCTACCCATGGTGGAGCGGTCTATACATGTGTTGGCACCAATTTCCACGTCGTCTTCAATGGTGACGATGCCTATTTGAGGAATCTTGTCGTAACCTTCGGCGGCGGGAGCGAAACCGAAACCGTCTGCGCCAACCACGCTGCCTGCATGGAGTGTCACGCGATTGCCTATCTTGCAGTCGTGATACACTGTCACTTTGGGATAAACAAGGCAGTTGTCACCCATCTTCACGTTGTCGCAGATGGTGGCGTGCGGATAGATTTGGCAACCATCGCCCACCACGGCATTGTCGCCCACATAGGCAAATGCACCGATATAGCAGTCCTTGCCCACTTTAGCCGAGGGCGAGACGAAAGCCAGCGAGTCGATGCCTGTCTTCTTAGGCTTCATTGATTCATAGAGCTGGAGCAACTTTGCCACGCACTCGTATGCGTTCTTCACGCGGATGAGGGTGGTCTTTACGGGGTGTTCCAGTTCCACATTTTCGTCGATGAGCACGATGCTCGACTTAGTGTCGTATATGTAATGGGTGTATTTGGGGTTGGAGAGGAAGGAAATGGCACCCTCCACACCTTCTTCTATTTTGGCGAAGGTGTGTACGGTAGCGTTTTCGTTGCCTTCTACATGTCCTTGTACAAATTCGGATATTTGTTTCGCGGTAAATTCCATGTCCTTATGTTGATGATATATTATTTTTGCAAATGTAGTAATTTTTCTCCACATACATATAAATTTACCGAAATATTTACCTAAAAATAGCTTGTCCTCAATGTACCAGTCCTTTTTAACGCAAGAGAAGGGACTCCATGAGAGCCCCTTCTCGGTTAGTTAGTTAGTTTTTGATATGTCTACAGTTTTGCAAGTTCCGCTGCCATTTCTTCCTGCAGGGCCTTGGCCTTTTGGGCGGCTGCTTCGGCAAAGTCTTCACCGTTGCTGGCGTAGATGATGCCTCGTGAAGAGTTGACCAGCAGTCCGCAGTCCTTGGTGATGCCATATTTGCACACTTCCTGCAGGCTGCCACCTTGTGCGCCCACTCCTGGCACGAGAAGGAAGTGGTTGGGGGCTACCTTTCGGATGTCCTTGAACATCTCTCCTTGTGTGGCACCCACCACATACATCATGTTCTCGTCGTTGCCCCATTCCTGCGATTTCCGAAGCACTTTTTCGAAGAGTCTTTCACCGTTCTTGTCTTCTGTCAGCTGAAAATCGTGGCTGCCCTTGTTGCTGGTCAGTGCGAGCAGGATGACCCATTTATTTTTGTAGGTGAGGAATGGAGTCACCGAGTCTTCGCCCATATAGGGTGCCACGGTGAGTGCGTCGATGTCGTATTCCTCGAAGAAAGTACGGGCATACATGGCACTCGTGTTTCCTATGTCGCCTCGCTTGGCGTCGGCAATGACGAAGTGGTCAGGATGGTTCTCGTTGAGATACTTGATGGTTTTTTCGAAGGCTATCATGCCCTTGATGCCAAACGCTTCGTAGAAGGCGAGGTTGGGCTTGTAGGCCACGCAGTAGGGGGCAGTGGCGTCGATGATTGCCTTGTTGAACTCGAAGATGGGTTCTTCTTTGCTGAGCAGGTGTGCCGGCATTTTCTTGGTGTCGGTATCCAGTCCCACGCAGAGGAAACTCTTCTTGGCGAATATCTGTTCTGTGAGTTGTTTTCTGTTCATATCATGAGGATTTAGAGTTCTGTTTCTTTCATTCTCTCTGCATTCTCAGCCACGGTAAGTGCGTCTATCATGTCCTGAATGTTTCCCGAGAGGAAGCCGGACAGGTCGTGTGTGGTGTAGCCGATGCGGTGGTCGGTCACGCGGCCCTGCGGGAAGTTGTAGGTGCGAATTTTTGCACTGCGGTCACCGGTCGACACCAGACTCTTGCGTCGGCTGGCAATGTCGTCCATGTATTTCTGGTGCTCTCGGTCGTAGATGAATGTTCTCAGTCGGGAAAGGGCACGCTCCTTGTTCTTCGGCTGGTCGCGGGTTTCCGTACATTCGATGAGTATCTCTTCCGTTTCGCCCGTATTGGGGTTTTTCCAGGGGTAGCGCAGTCTTACGCCCGATTCCACCTTGTTCACGTTCTGGCCGCCGGCGCCCGAGCTTCTGAATGTGTCCCACTTGATGTCGCCCTCGTTGATGTTCACCTCAAACTTGTCGGCTTCCGGCAGCACTGCCACTGTGGCTGCCGACGTGTGCATGCGGCCCTGGGTCTCGGTGGCAGGCACTCTTTGCACCCGGTGCACACCTGACTCGTACTTCAGTGTTCCGTACACGCTGTCACCGCTCACGGCAAAGTCAATTTCCTTGTAACCTCCCACGGCACCTTCGCTCACGCTTGTCACGCTGACATTCCATCCACGCGACTCGCAGTATTTCTTATACATGTTGAACAGGTCACCGGCAAAGAGGGCAGCCTCATCACCACCTGCTCCGGCACGTATTTCCATTTGCACGTTCTTGGCGTCTTCCGGGTCTTTGGGCACGAGTGCCATCTTGATTTCTTCCTCAATCTTGGGCTGCATTTCCTCGTTGGCCGCGAGTTCTTCGCGTGCCATGTCCTTGAGGTCGGCGTCACTCTCGTTGGCGAGGATGTCCTTGGCCTCCTTGATGGAATTGAGGCAGTTGATGTAGCGTTTGCGCGCATCCATGATGTCGCCCAAATCCTTGTATTCCTTTGTCAGTTTCACATATCTCGACTGGTCGGCTATGACAGCCGGGTCGGTGATCAGTGTCGATACTTCCTCGTAGCGGCTTTCCAACCCTTCGAGTTTCTGCAGTATGCTGTTGTTGTCTGGCATGTATGATAATTAATAATTAAATTCTCCGAATTCCGATTTGATGGTCAGCGAGCGTTTGCCTTCCTCGATGTGGCCCACCACCTGTGCGTCAATGTTGAAGCTCTTGCTGATGGCGATGACCTTTTCTGCCACTTCGGGGCGCACATAGATTTCCATGCGGTGTCCCATGTTGAACACCTGATACATTTCCTTCCAGTCTGTGCCGCTTTCTTCCTTGATGAGATGGAAGAGTGGTGGCACCGGGAACATGTTGTCCTTGATGACGCGGCAGTTGTCGTTCACGAAGTGGAGCACTTTGGTCTGTGCGCCACCCGTGCAGTGCACCATGCCGTGGATTTCAGGACGCAGTTCGTCGAGAAGTTTCTTGATGACGGGAGCATAGGTGCGGGTAGGCGAGAGTACGAGCTGTCCGGCATTGACGGGCGATCCATCCACGCTGTCGTCGAGGTGCTTGTTGCCGCTGTAGACAAGCTCTTCGGGCACTGCCTTGTCGTAGCTCTCGGGATATTTCTCGGCCAGGTACTTGGCGAAAACGTCGTGGCGGGCACTGGTCAGACCATTGCTTCCCATACCTCCGTTATAGCGGTTCTCATAGGTGGCCTGTCCGAAGGAGGCGAGACCCACGATGACGTCTCCAGGACGTATGTTGGCGTTGTTGATCACGTCGCTACGTTTCATGCGGCAGGTCACCGTGGAGTCTACGATGATGGTGCGCACCAGGTCGCCCACGTCGGCAGTCTCGCCACCGGTGGGATAGATGCCTATGCCCATCTTACGCATTTCAGCGAGCAGTTCGTCGGTGCCGTTGATGATGGCGGAGATAACCTCGCCCGGAACGAGCATCTTGTTACGTCCGATGGTGCTCGACACGAGAATGTTGTCCACGGCTCCCACGCAGAGCAAGTCGTCGGTGTTCATCACGATGGCATCCTGTGCGATTCCTTTCCATACGCTCAGGTCGCCCGTTTCTTTCCAGTACATGTAGGCGAGTGACGACTTGGTGCCGGCACCGTCGGCATGCATGATGTTGCAGTATTCCGGGTCGCCGCCGAGAATGTCGGGGATGATTTTGCAGAAGGCCTGCGGGAAGATACCCTTGTCGATGTTCTTGATGGCGTTGTGCACATCTTCCTTGGCGGCACTCACGCCGCGCATCATATAGCGATTGCTCTTGTCCATATTGTTTTGCTGATATTGTTTTGTTTCTGTTGTGATAAGTGATGGTGTGTTTCTTTAATCTTTCCCGTGCCAGAACTCCCAGCTTGCGAACGCTTGTAGGAGTAGCATCTCGAGTCCGTTTTTCACGGTTGCCCCGTGCTCTTCTCCCTTGCTCATGAAGAGAGTCTTGTCGGGATTGTAGATGAGGTCGTAGAGCAGTGTGTGGCTGTCCATGGCTTCATAGGGCAGTTGTGGACATTCGTCTACGTTCGGGTACATGCCCGATGGTGTGCAGTTCACGATGACGTTGTATTCCTGTATCACATCGGGTGTTATCTTGTTATACTGTATGGTGCCCGGTCTTTCGAATCGGCTCACAAAGACGGTTTCCAGTCCGAGCGACTTGAGTCCGTAGTTGATGGCTTTCGAGGCACCTCCTGTTCCGAGGATAAGCGCTTTCTTGTGCCAGCGTTCGAGCAGTGGCTCTATGCTTTTGGTAAATCCGATGACGTCGCTGTTGTAGCCCTTGAGCGTGGTCTCGTTGCCGTTGTGTGTCACCTTGATCACGTTCACCGCGCCGATGGCTCTTGCTTCCGGACTGATCTGGTCGAGATAGCTGATCACTTTTTCCTTGTAGGGAATGGTCACGTTGAGTCCCTTGAGCTCCGGGTTGGAGTCAATCACTTCGGGAAGGTTCTCTATGGAGGGAATCTCGAAGTTTTCGTATGTGGCGTCGATGTCCTCGTTCTGGAACTTCTCGTTGAAGTAGGAGCGTGAGAACGAATGGATCAGCGGGTAGCCTATCAGTCCGTATTTGTCCATAATGCTTTGGTGTTATAGTTTCTGTTTACTTGGTTGCGTAATACATGGTGCAGATACCGAAGGTGAGTCGCCTGAATCCTGTTTCCCTGAATCCTGCCTTGCTGAATATCTCCATCATGCGTTCTCCCTGCGGGAAAGCCTCGATGGTGTTGATCAGGTAGGTGTAGGCACTCTGGTCTTTTGATATCATGCGCCCGTAGAGGGGTAGGAAGGTGTGTGAGTAGATGCTGAAGAGCTGCTTCATGGGGAAGCTCACGGGCTGGCTCAGTTCCACTATGCTCAGATGGCCTCCGGGCTTGAGCACACGGTACATTGCGCCCAGTCCCTTGTCAAGGTCGGAGAAATTGCGTATGCCGAAGGCGGCTGTGATGGCGTCGAAGCTGTTGTCTTCAAAGCTCATCTTCAGACAGTCTTCTTTCTGGAAACTGATGGTTCCGTCGAGTCCTGCGTCTTTCACTTTCCGTCGTCCTATCTGCATCATGCCTTCCGATATGTCCACTCCCACGAGTCTTTGCGGCTGGAGCATGCGTGCGGCGAGCAAGGCGAAGTCGCCCGTTCCGGTGGCTATGTCGAGTATGGTCTGCGGCTTGAACTGCTGCAGATGCCTGATGGCCTTCTTGCGCCATCCCCTGTCTATGTTCCACGACAACCGGTGGTTGAGCTTGTCATACGTGGGGGCGATGTTGTCGAACATCTGTTCCACGAGTTGGCCTTTGTCGCCGTCTTTGCCGTAGGGCTTTATCTTCTCTTGTTCGTACATTTAATAATGCGAAAAAGTTGGCAGACAGTTCCGCGGTCCCTTTTTGGGGGTGCCTTGCGGCAGCTGTCTTCCAACTCTTGTTTGTCCGTCTGTTTATTTTCTTGAGGCGAGATATTCGCTCACGTTCTTTTCTATTCTGGCTGCTATGTCGCCCTCTTCGGTAGCCTTGTCGAACTTCTCTCCGGTAATGTGCTCGTAGAGTTCAATGTAGCGTTCGCTCACGCTGTCGGCATACTCGTCGGAGATTTCGGGCATCTTCTGTCCGGGTTCGTTCATGAAGTTGTGCTCTATGAGCCACTGGCGCACGAATTCCTTGGAGAGTTGCTTCTGTGGTTCGCCCTTTTCAAACTTCTCCTCGTAGCCGTCGGCATAGAAGTAGCGGCTGCTGTCGGGAGTATGTATTTCGTCGATGAGATACACCTTTCCGTCGCGTTTGCCGAACTCGTATTTGGTGTCTACGAGTATGAGTCCGTGCTTAGCGGCGATTTCCTGTCCGCGAGCGAAGATCTTGCGTGTGTAGTCTTCCATCACGGCATAGTCTTCTGCGCTCACGATGCCCTGGGCAATGATTTCTTCCTTGGAGATGTTCATGTCGTGTCCTTCGTCAGCCTTGGTTGTTGGCGTGATGATGGGCTCGGGGAAACGCTGGTTCTCCTTCATGCCTTCGGGCAGTTTCACACCGCAGAGTTCGCGGCAACCTTCCTTGTAGGCACGCCATGCGCTACCTGTGAGGATAGAGCGGATAATCATTTCCACTCTGAAGCCTTCGCATTTCAGTCCGACTGTCACCATGGGGTCAGGAGTGGCAAGCTTCCAGTTGGGGCATATGTCTGTGGTCTGGTCGAGGAATTTGGCGGCTATCTGGTTGAGCACCTGCCCCTTGAAGGGGATGCCTTTAGGCAGGATGACGTCGAAAGCCGAGATTCTGTCGGTTGCTACCATGACGAGCAGGTCGTCGTTAATGTCGTAAACATCACGTACTTTACCGTGGTACACACTCTTCTGTCCATCGAAATGGAAATCAGTCTTTGTTAATGCTTTCATTGCTATTCTAAAGTTTTAATGCGTTCTTTTTTCCTCCTCGCGCTGCTTGTCGTAGGCATCGTAGGCCTTGACAATGCGTGTGACGAGCTTGTGCCGCACGATGTCTTCCTTCTGCAGGTCGACTACGGCTATGCCTTCCACGCCGTTGAGGATAGACAGGGCTTCCTTGAGTCCGCTTTTCTGGTCGCGTGGCAGGTCAATCTGCGTCATGTCGCCGGTGATGATCATCTTGGTGTTCCATCCCATGCGGGTGAGAAACATGCGTATCTGTGCCGGTGTGGTGTTCTGCGCCTCGTCGAGTATCACCACGGCGTCGCTGAGTGTTCGGCCGCGCATGAAGGCGAGCGGTGCTATCTGGATGATGTGCTTCTCCATCATGTCCTGCAGTTTCACTGCCGGAATCATGTCTTCCAGCGCATCGTAGAGAGGTTGCAGGTAGGGGTCTATCTTCTCTTTCATGTCGCCCGGCAGGAATCCGAGCTTTTCGCCGGCTTCCACTGCTGGCCGGCTGAGTATGATTTTCTTGGCGGTCTTCTCCTTGAGTGCCTTCACGGCGAGGGCTATGCTCAGATAGGTCTTGCCGGTGCCGGCTGGCCCTACTGCGAATATCATGTCGTCTTTGTCGTAGGCATCGATGAGCTTCTGCTGGTTGGCGCTGCGGCTCTTGATGGGCTTGCCCGATATGTTGTAGACGAGCACGCCCTTGACGGCATCTGCCTTGGTCTTCTTGCCCTTCACGATGTCGAGTATGTCTTCTTCGCTGATGGAGTTGTATTTCAGCACATGCTTGCGCATGGTTTCCATGTTCTCCTCAAACTTGCACATTTCCTCTTCGTCGCCCAGCACGCGTATCACATTGTCGCGTGCCACGATTCTAAGCTTGGGAAAGAGTGACTTGACCATCTGCAGATGGCCGTTGCCCACGCCGTAGAATACCACGGGGTCGATGTCTTCCAGTACGATATGCTTTTCTATCAATTTCCTCTTTTATTAATTTGGCGCAAATTTACAAATAAATCACGAACCCCGCAAATATTTTGCCGCCCGTGTTTGTGTTTTGTGTTCATTTTGTTGTAACTTTGCCGTGCCGTAGGGCTACGTGCCGTTTGCCTTACCTTTTATAATAATGAATCCGTGATGAAAATTAACAAGAATACATATCTCAAGGGCTTCGGTTTCACTGTGCTGGCGCTGGCGCTGGTGCGCTGCATCTTCCCCTCGGTGGCGGGCAGCATAGGGACGCAGGCTGAATCGGCGGTGAAGACTGATTCCGACAGTGTGGCAGTGGCCGACTCGGCTTTGGCCATGCTCGAGGCCGACACGCTGCAGTCGCGCTTTTTCGATGCCAAGGGCGCTTTGGTCAAGCACCGCATCTACAGTGTGCAGAACTTCGGCAAGGCTTTCCCCGACATGAACGACGTGCAGCTTGTGGCTGCCCAAATGCATGGCGTGAAGCCAGTGCAAAACCGGACTGAAGCCGAGCGGCGCAAGCAAGAGCTGGTCTATGTGGGCAGCAATCCTTTCTTCCACATTGACAAACTCAACAACAGCATTCCTTATCTTGTGCCTCGTGCCTCTACGTTGCTGCAGGACATAGGCCGCAATTTCTTCGACAGCCTGACCATTAAGCAGGTGCCTCTTCACAAGATTATCGTCACCAGCGTGCTCCGCACCAAGGACGACGTGGAGCGCTTGCGTGGACGAAACCGCAACGCCACCGAGAACAGCTGCCATCTTTACGGCACCACCTTCGACGTGTGCTACAACCGCTACAAGACGGTGCAGGCTCCCGACGGCCCTGTTCGCCGCCAGGTGCGCAACGACACGCTGAAGTGGATTCTCAGCGAGGTGCTCAACGACATGCGCCGTGAGGGCCGCTGCTACATCAAGTATGAAGTACACCAGGGGTGCTTCCACATCACCGCAAGATAAGCCAAATCTTCTTACGTCATGAAATTTCTTATAGCTATTGATTCCTTCAAGGGTTCGCTTACTTCTGCCGAGGCAGGCGAGTCGGTTTGCCGCGGATTGTTGCGTGTGCACCCCGATGCCGAGGTGCATGCTGTTCCTGTGAGCGACGGCGGCGACGGCATGTTGTCGGCCTTTGTGTCGGCATTGGGTGGCGAGTTGGTCAAGGTGCCTACGCGCGACGCCATGATGCGGCGGGTGGATGCCGAGTATGGCGTGGCTGGCGATACGGCCATAGTAGAGGTGGCGCAGTCGGTGGGCCTGTCGCTGATAGCGGCCGAATGTCGCAATCCGATGGTTGCCACCAGCTATGGTGTGGGCCTGATGATTGCCGATGCGGTGGGTCGCGGCATACGCCGTTTCATCGTTGGCTTGGGCGGTTCTGCCACCACTGATGGCGGCATGGGCATGCTCCGCGCCCTGATTGACCGGCTGGGGCGTCCCGGTTGTCACGACACGTTCGACCAGGTGCGTGAAAGCCACTTTGCCGACTGCAAGTTTCTTCTTGCCAGCGACGTGCGCAATCCGCTGTTGGGCCCCGATGGCGCCGCCCGTGTGTTTGGCCCTCAGAAGGGAGCCACTCCGCAGATGGTGGAACAGTTGGAGCAGAGGTTGCGCAAGTTCAGCGAGATGAGTGCCCGCCATTCGGGCAGAGACTGCAGCGGCATGCCCGGAGCCGGAGCTGCCGGTGGGCTGGGCTACGCCTTCATGCAGTTCCTTGACGGCAGGGTGGTGTCGGGTGCCGACTGGCTGCTCGACCGCCTTCGTTTCGAGGAGTTGCTCTCGTGGGCCGATGTGGTGATTACCGGCGAGGGCCATTCCGACCGCCAGACGCTCATGGGCAAACTGCCGGCGGTGGTGCTTCGGCGCAGTAAGGCGGCAGGCAAGCCCGTGGTGCTGCTCTCGGGAGGAGTGAGCGACACTGCCGAACTCCTTGATGCGGGATTCCGTCGGGTGATAGCTGTGGCCGACCCGAAGGCTACCCTTGAGGAGAACATGAAGAAGGAGAAGGCTGAAAGTAATGTGGAGAAAGGGGCAGGAAGAATCTGCAGGGATGAGGAGTCTGACTAATCCGGCAGGTCCTGTACCTGTAGCTACATTCACACTGCATGCCTTCATGGCATGGCACATCACGCCTTGTGCGTTTCTGTGTTGGGGCCGGTGCATGGCCTGACCGGAAGTCGTGCGATTGCCTGGTGTTGCCTTCTTGCCGCCTTGTATCCTTACTCTTCTCACGCGCACGCGCGCACAGGAAAAGTTTTTCGTTTTTTCGCCACTATCCATCACTTTTCTCGATGTTTTACATCTTTCGGTTGATAGTCAGACGGATGGATAGAGTGATAGATGCGTGATAGATGGATAAAAATCTGTCACATCCATCACCACTTACCCGTTCGGAAGCTTGAAGTGGACAGCCCAAAACGTGTCCCGCAGTTTGGGCAACGGATGCCCACGGCCCGGGCAACGAATGCCCAGCCTGCAGGACCGCGCAGAAATCTGCCACTAACACCTCATAAGTCTACGACTAACACACCCTAAGTCTACGACTAACACCTTCCAAGTATGCCATTATTACCTCCTAACGCCGCCTGTTTACTGACCGTAACCCCAGTGGAAGTGGTTTACACGGCGACAGACTCAAGGCGCAAAACGAAACAAAAGTAAGCTTTTGCTTGCGGAATAGCGTAATAATGCTTAATTTTGCTGCACACAAAACTCAATGAGTCAACATTAACTTAGTCGCCTAATCGTATGATTGAAACCGGTATTTACGAACAAATCATCAACAGCCTGTTCAAAAGCAAGATAGAATCGGCGGATGACAGTGCCTTCTTCATCGAGAACAAGAAAATAGGGAGGGAAGAGGCTGCCACCATCCTGTCAAGGTATCTTTACCAAGTGTTGCAGAAAATATTCGCCTCGTTGCCCGACGACGACACGCTGTCTTCACGTTGCGTGGCGTTCGCCAATTCGGTGATAAGAAAGCTCGGACAGGACTTCAACTTCGACGACTACCAGAACAATCTGATTGATGCACAGGCGTCTATCCTGACGGCCGTCGTGGACAGAAGCAAATGCGACTATCCCGACATTGAGGAGTATGTGAAACAGATTACGCCCATCACCACGCTTTCCCGAAGCACGCTCTTCACCGGACTCGACCAATCGGTCAACATGGCAAGCGAACTGAAGAGGGAGATCCTTTCCTCCGACGAGATATGCTTTGTGGTTTCGTTCATAAGGAAGAGTGGACTGAATCTTATCAAGGAAGAGCTCAGGCGGTTTACCGACCAGGGGAAAAGGCTCCGGGTCATCACCACCACCTATATGAAGGCCACCCAGTATGAGGCCATTGCGGAACTTGCCAGGATGCAGAACACTGAAATACGCATTTCCTACAACGGCGACGAAGACCGCCTGCACGCCAAGGCCTATCTCTTTCTCCGCCACAGTGGGTTCCACACGGCCTACATCGGTTCGTCCAATCTCTCGCGGGCAGCACTGACCAAGGGACTGGAGTGGAACCTGAAAGCCACACAGATGGAACTGCCCTGTATCATCATGACGGTGAAGAACTCCTTCGAAACCTACTGGAACGATTCGTCCTTTGAACCCTTTGTGCTCGGACGCGACGACGAACGGCTCCAGCAAGCCCTTTCGCAACAACCGGTTTCGGGCTTTGACTATTCCGTGCTCGACATCATCAAGGCCAAGGACTATCAGAAGGAAATACTGGAGAAACTCGATGTGGAGCGCAAGATCCATGGCCACTACCGCAACCTCGTGGTGGCAGCCACGGGCACCGGAAAGACCGTCATAGCGGCCTTCGACTTCAAGCGCTTTGCCGAAAGCCATCCCCATCGCCACAACTTCCTCTTTGTGGTGCATCGGGAGGAAATCATCAAGCAGGCCTGCTACACGTTCCGCCAGGTGCTGGGCGACCAGAATTTCGGAGAGATGTGGTATGGCGGTCATGAGATAAAGAACTACAACCACGTGTTCGCGTCCAAGGACATGCTCAACAACCGCATTGACGACCTTCCGCTCGAAGCCGACTACTACGACTATATCATCATCGATGAGGTGCATCACATATCGGCCGACAGCTACCGCAAAATCATCTCACACTTCCGCCCCAAGATACTGCTCGGCCTCACCGCCACACCCGAACGAATGGACGGGCAGGACATCATGCAGGACTTTGACGGACACATCAGCGCCGAGATACGGCTTACGGCAGCCCTGAACGCAGGTCTGCTGGCTCCGTTCAGCTACTACGGCATCACAGACAATGTGGACCTGTCGCAAGTGAGGTGGGAGAGAGGCCACTTTGTGGCGTCCGAACTCTCCAAGGTCTACACCGCCAACGACCAGCGCACGCAGGTCATTTGGAAGGCCATGGAGAAGTATCTCGACAATTACAACGATGTCAGGGCGTTGTGTTTCTGTGTCGATAAGGACCATGCCAGGTTCATGCAGGCCAAGTTCACCCTGGCCAACCTGCGTTCCGACGTGCTCACAAGCGACGACACGCCAGAGCACCGCAACAGTGTGCGACGCAAGCTGCGCAACAAGGAGATAAACTATCTCTTCGTGGTCGACATCTTCAACGAGGGTGTAGACATACCCGAAATAGACACCGTCATGTTCCTGCGACCTACGGAATCGCTCACCATCTTCCTTCAGCAGTTCGGCCGCGGACTGCGCAAGGCCGAGGGAAAGGACCATCTGACGGTGCTCGACTTTGTGGGACATTCCCGTTCGGAGTTCAACTACCAGGACCGCTTCCGCGCCCTGATGGGCAAGACGTCCATGAGTGTGGCGGAAGAAATCAGCCGCGACTTCCCCCATCTGCCCCTCAACTGCCACATTACCCTCGAACGCCAGGCACGCGAATACATCCTGGAGAACATTGAGTGTGCACTGCGCAACACCAACCGCAGCAGGATTCTCAACATGGTGCGCGACTTCAAGCGCAACTATAACCTGCCGTTGAATCTCCACAACTTCACACTCCTCACCGGGGTGACGGTCGAGAAAATATATAAGTCTACCACGTGGTACGACTTCCTCTACCTGGCTGGCATACACAGTCAGCTGTCACCTTATGCCAAGGACTTGCAACGCACCGTCTACCGCAAATGGCTTTCTACCGACTCCTTCTCCTATTTCACGTTTATCCTGAAGTTGGCAGAACAGGGATTCCGTGTGGAAGCCTCAGCGCTCACCCCGAAGGAAAGCAAGATGGCACTCATGCTCTACTACGACATGTTTGACGCTGCCGGCAGGTTCGAGAGCCTGCAGCAGATGTTCGACGCCTTTGCCGCCGACCGCTTGCTGGTGGAGGAAATGAAGGAAACCGTCTATGAGATGCGTGAACGCTGCGTAGCACCGGAAAAAGAGGACAATTCGGCTTTGGCGTTCAGCATGCCCCTCAAGGTGCATGGAGTCTATACCAAGGCACAGATACAGGTGGCTATCGGCACGAACCTCATCAACAGGAAATCGTCGTCGCGCGAAGGCTGCGAGCGCAACTACGACCTCGGAATAGAAGCCATGTACGTGGACATCATCAAAGACCGGGAAGAAGGGTCGAACACCAACTACAACGACTTCGCCCTCGACCGCCAGGCCTTTCACTGGGAAACGCAAAACAGCGTGTCGCCACAATCGGCTATCGGACAGAAGTACATCAACAAAGAACTGCACATGCTGCTGTTCGTGCGCCAGCAAGCCACTGTTCCCGAGGACAAGAGCCGAAGGATGGGCTACATCTACTTGGGAGAAGTAGACCTCGTGTCGTACGAAGGTTCACGCCCCATGCGTATTGTGTGGCGTCTGCGCACGCCTATGGCAGAATCCACATACAGCTTTGCAGCCAAGTTTAAAGCCTTAGGATAAAGAACGGATATGGAAGAACAGAAGAAAACCATACGGGTTGTCGCAGCCGTCATCCTGTCGGACGACCGGCAATCTGTCTTCGCCACCCAGCGCGGATACGGCGAATGGAAAGACTGGTGGGAGTTTCCCGGTGGCAAGATAGAACGCGGCGAAACACCACAGCAGGCCCTGAAACGGGAAATCATGGAAGAGTTGGCCACCCGGATAGAAGTGGACGACCGCCTCACTACGGTAGACTACGACTATCCTGCCTTCCACCTCACCATGCACTGTTTCCTGTGCCGTGTCTGCCAGGGCCATCTCCAACTGCTTGAACACGAGGCAGCCAAATGGCTAACCAAGAACGACTTGGATAGCGTAAGGTGGTTGCCGGCAGACGAAGAGGTGGTAACTATACTCAAGAAGAAGGTCATGTGAAGGGTAGGGCGAACAAGAGCCGTTTGCCGGCATCGTGACACTTGCGTATGAATTTATTTTACCTTTTCTTTTGCATACTCGGAAAAATCAGCTAACTTTGCAGCTATAAACATCGGAAAAACAATAAGAATAAACATAAAATTGTAGAATATGCTTACACTTAAACTCATCAGTGAGCAAACTGAACACGTGATCAAGGGACTTGAGAAGAAGCACTTCGAGGGCGCCCGTGAAGCTATTTACAAGGTGCTTGCCATCGACAAGTGCCGTCGCGAGGCACAGACACGCCTCGACAACAACAAGCAGGAAGCCAACAAACTCGCCAAGCAGATTGGCGCCCTCATGAAAGAGGGAAAGAAAGAAGAAGCCCAGGAAATCAAGCAGAAAGTGGCTGTGCTCAAGGAGGCCGACAAAGGTCTGCAGGAAGAACTCGACACCGCGCAGAACGACCTCACCACACTGCTTTGCTCCATTCCAAATATCCCCAACGACCTCGTGCCCGAGGGCAAGGATGCGTCAGACAATGTGGTGGTGAAAGAGGGTGGTGTAATCCCCAACCTTCCCGAAGACGCGCTCTGCCACTGGGACCTCTGCAAGAAGTTCAACCTCATCGATTTCGACCTCGGCGTGAAAATCACCGGAGCCGGATTCCCCGTATACATCGGCAAGATGGCACGTCTGCAGCGTGCTCTCGAGGCTTTCTTCCTCGACGAGGCTCGCAAGAGCGGCTATCTGGAAGTGCAGCCTCCGTTTGTGGTTAACCAGGCATCGGGCTACGGCACAGGCCAGCTTCCCGACAAGGAGGGACAGATGTATCACTGCAACGTAGACGACCTTTATCTCATCCCTACAGCCGAAGTGCCGGTGACCAACATCTTCCGCGACGTGATTCTCGACGAGAAAGACCTGCCCATCAAGCGCTGCGCCTACTCTGCATGTTTCCGTCGCGAGGCTGGAAGCTACGGCAAGGATGTGCGCGGACTCAACCGTCTGCATCAGTTCGACAAGGTGGAATTGGTGCGCATCGACAAGCCCGAACACTCTTACCAGAGTCTCGACGAGATGCTTCAGCACGTGGAAGGTCTCTGCCAGAAACTGGAACTGCCTTACCACATCCTCCGTCTCTGTGGCGGCGACATGAGTTTCACCTCTTCTATCTGTTACGACTTCGAGGTTTGGAGTGCCGCTCAGAAGAGATGGCTCGAGGTTAGCTCCGTGTCAAACTTCGAGAGCTACCAGGCCAACCGCCTGAAGTGCCGTTACCGCAACTCGGAAACCAAGAAGACGGAACTCTGCCACACGCTCAACGGTTCCGCACTCGCGTTGCCCCGCATCGTGGCTGCCCTGATGGAGAACAACCAGACTCCCGAAGGCATCCGCATACCTAAGGCACTCGTGCCCTACTGCGGCTTCGAGATGCTCGACGGCAACAACTTCTAATCAATCACGACTAAACTTCCGTCCGTACACCAGTTGGGTGGCGGACTCCTTCTCGATATACATTGGCGGATTTTCCTTAGGCAGAATCCGCCAATGTTCGTTTACTGACATAATTCCCTTTTTAACAAAACTATAAAAACAGCCAATAACCATGAACCGAATTATTAGAAAAGAGCAGTTTTCACCTAAAGTATTCCTGTTTGAAATAGAGGCACCACTCATAGCCCGCAGCCGCAAGGCAGGAAACTTTGTCATTGTGCGTGTGGGCGAACGCGGCGAACGCATGCCGCTCACCATCGCCGACGCCGACAAGGACAAGGGAACCATCACCATCGTGGTGCAGGAAGTGGGACTCTCTTCAACCAAACTCTGCCAACTCCAGGTGGGCGACAGCATCACCGACGTGGTGGGACCACTCGGCAATGCCACCCACATAGAAAAGTTCGGCACCGTGCTTTGTGCCGGTGGCGGTGTGGGCGTGGCTCCCATGCTCCCCATCATCAAGGCTCTCAAGGAAGCCGGCAACAGGGTGCTTGCCGTTCTCGCCGGTCGCAGCAAGGACCTCATCATCCTCGAAGACGAAGTGCGCAAGTATAGCGACGAGGTCATCATCATGACCGACGACGGCTCCTATGGCGAGCAAGGCGTGGTCACCGTGGGCATGGAGAAGTTTATCAAGCAAGAGAAGGTAGACAAGGCATTCGCCATCGGACCCGCCATCATGATGAAGTTCTGCTGCCTGCTCACCCAGAAATACAACATCTCCACCGACGTGTCGCTCAACACCATCATGGTGGACGGCACGGGCATGTGCGGTGCCTGCCGACTGACCATCGGCGGAAAGACCAAGTTCGTGTGTATCGACGGCCCCGAATTCGACGGAGCCTTGGTCGACTGGGACGAGATGTTCAAGCGTATGGGCACCTTCAAGGATGCCGAACGCGAGGAAATGGAGCACTTCCAGGAGCACCTCGACAGCGTCAATGCAGCCCAGGGTGAGCAGAGGGTGGCTTGCGTGGCGGCTCCCGTGGAGCAGACCGACGAACCTATCAGTGTGCTCACCGACCGCAATGCCGAATGGCGCAAGGCTCTCCGGGCTGCCATGAAGCCCAAGGAGCGCACACAGATAGAACGTGTGGTGATGCCCGAACTCGACCCCGTTTACCGCGCCACCACAAGACTTGAGGAAGTGAACATCGGACTGACACCCGAAATGGCCATGCAGGAAGCCAAGCGCTGTCTCGACTGTCCGAAGCCCACCTGTGTGGAAGGATGCCCGGTGAACATCAACATCCCGTCGTTTATCAAGAACATTGAGCGCGGCCAATTCCTTTCGGCTGCCAAGGTGCTGAAGAACACGTCGGCACTGCCCGCCGTCTGCGGTCGCGTTTGTCCGCAGGAAAAGCAGTGCGAGAGCCGTTGCGTGCATCTCAAGATGAAGGAAAAGGCAGTGGCTATAGGCTATCTGGAGCGTTTCGCCGCCGACTATGAGCGCGAGAGTGGACAAGCCTCGCTGCCCGAGAAGTCACCTGCCAACGGCATCAAGGTGGCTGTGGTAGGCTCCGGACCTTCCGGCCTGAGCTTTGCCGGCGACATGGTGAAGCGTGGCTACGATGTGACTGTCTATGAGGCACTCCACGAAATAGGTGGCGTGCTGAAATACGGCATCCCCGAGTTCCGCTTGCCCAACCGCATTGTAGACGTGGAGATAGACAATCTGAAGAAGCTTGGCGTGAAGTTCCAGACCGACTGCATCATCGGCAAGACCATCAGCGTGGAGGAACTGCAGCACGAAGGCTTCCAGGGCATCTTCGTGGGTAGCGGTGCCGGACTGCCCAACTTCATGAACATTCCCGGCGAGAATGCCATCAACATCATGTCGTCAAACGAGTATCTCACCCGCGTCAACCTCATGGATGCCGCCAACCCCAAGGCCGACACGCCTATCAACCTGGGCAAGAAGGTGATGGTAGTAGGTGGTGGCAACACAGCCATGGACTCCTGCCGCACAGCCAAGCGGTTGGGTGCCGATGTCACCATAGTGTATCGCCGAAGCGAGGAGGAAATGCCTGCCCGACTGGAGGAGGTGAAGCACGCCAAAGAGGAAGGCATCCACTTCCTCACGCTCCACAACCCCTTGGAATATCTCACCGACGAGAAAGGTGCCGTCAAGGCTGCCGTGCTGCAGGTGATGCAATTGGGCGAACCCGACGAAAGCGGACGCCGCCGTCCAGAACCTGTACCCGGTTGCACCAAGACCCTTGAGGTAGACGAGGTCATTGTAGCCATCGGCGTGTCGCCCAATCCGCTCGTTCCCAAATCCATTCCCGGACTTGAACTCGGACGGAAAGACACCATCGTGGTGGGTGACGACATGCAGTCGTCGCGCAGCGGCATCTATGCAGGTGGCGACATTGTGCGCGGTGGTGCCACGGTTATTCTTGCCATGGGCGATGGAAGGCGAGCCGCAGACAATATGGACAAGCAACTGAAAAAGGTATAGCCCCTCCGTCAACCGCTCTCTGTCCGGTTCTTTTCCCGGCAAGGCGTTGACTGTCAGCCAATAACAAGGACTGCCCCCGAATGTTATCCTTCATTTGCCGGGCAGTCCTTGCATGTTTAAAGGAGGGCAGAAAGAAAATAATTGAAAAAAGTAGCCGAAACATTTGGAGGTTACATGAAAAGTCACTACCTTTGCACTCGCAATTAAGAAACGAGGCTCCGTAGCTCAACTGAATAGAGCATCTGACTACGGATCAGAAGGTTACGGGTTTGAATCCCATCGGAGTCACTAAGCAGTCTTTAGAATTGCAAATGAATTAAAGTTTAGGAAGAGGATGTTATTTATCTAACATCCTCTTTTTCTGTATATTACGGATTGCACACAGCATAGTTTAGGGTGAGACTTTCGTGTCTAACTGGGTCAGTAGATATTTATCAGGACAAAGTAAAAAAATAAGAGGGATGCTTCGTGTGGGCATCCCATGTATTTTACCCAACTACCAACGAGAAACGCAAACCAAGAGCATCGGCAATGCGCAAGAATGTAGAGAGCTGCATATCAGTATCGCATTTTTCAAGTGTAGAAATATACTCACGCTTCTTGCCAATTTTTTCAGCCAACACTTTCTGTGTCATGTTCTGACGTTTACGCTCATCTTTAAGTATCTCAGCATAATACCATGCCTTGGCTTTAGCCTCAAACTCTTTGCGTTCGAGATTGTTCTCATCACCGTATTTTTCTTTCAGGTGGTCATCAAATGTCTTGAGACCGGCAAGCTTATCCAGGCCAAGTTTCAACATATTCAATCCTCCAAATAACGTTTAACAATGTTCTCGGCTTTCTAATGATTTCCAAAGCATAGTCATATATTTCACCCGCACGTCTTGTGATTCTATGTTGGGTTCTGTAGCCGTAAGTTTCAGCAGAGGCAATAGAAAAGATGACGGCGGCAAACAGCCCTCCATCCGATGGCAAGCTGTCCACTCCCTTGCCGTGCTCATGGCATTATCCGCATGGAACGACCCTCGAAAACTGCACACCCTTATATCATGTGCGCATTTTTCGGTGCAAACTAATTTAAAATACTTTAAATACCGCCCGTTGCATACCCGTTTCTCTTGTATATTTCTTACCTTTGCGTTGCGAAAAACAGAATAATAAAAAAGAAAAACAAACAACACATAAAATATGTTCGAGAATTTAAGCGACCGTCTTGAACGCTCATTCAAGATACTCAAGGGCGAAGGCAAGATAACCGAAATCAATGTGGCCGAAACCCTCAAGGACGTGCGCCGCGCACTCCTCGACGCCGACGTGAACTACAAGGTGGCCAAGACCTTCACCGACACCGTGAAGAAAAAAGCCCTCGGCATGAACGTGCTCACATCCGTCAAGCCGGGACAACTCATGGTGAAGCTCGTGCACGACGAACTCGCTCAGCTCATGGGCGGCGAGGCCGTAGACCTGCACCTCCACCAGAAGCCAGCCATCATCCTCATGTCCGGTCTGCAAGGTTCCGGAAAGACCACCTTCAGCGGCAAGCTCGCCAACCTGCTCAAGACCAAGCAGAAGCGCAACCCGCTGCTCGTGGCATGCGACGTGTATCGCCCCGCTGCCATCGAACAGCTCCGCGTGGTGGGCCAGCAGATAGGCGTCACCGTCTATGCAGAGCCCGACAGCAAGGACGTGGTCAGCATAGCCCAGCACGCCATACAGAAAGCCAAGGCCGAAGCCTACGACACCGTTATCGTCGACACCGCCGGACGACTCGCCGTGGACGAGGAGATGATGGACGAGATAGCACGCCTCAAGCAGGCCCTCAACCCCGACGAGACACTCTTCGTGGTAGACTCCATGACCGGACAGGACGCCGTGAACACCGCCAAGGAATTCAACGACCGTCTCGACTTCGACGGAGTGGTGCTCACCAAACTCGACGGCGACACCCGAGGCGGAGCCGCACTGAGCATCCGCACCGTGGTGACGAAGCCCATCAAGTTTGTAGGCACAGGCGAGAAGATGGAAGCCATCGACGTGTTCCACCCCGCACGAATGGCCGACCGTATACTCGGCATGGGCGACATCGTGAGCCTTGTGGAGCGCGCACAGGAACAGTTTGACGAGGAGGAAGCCAAGAAACTCCAGAAGAAGATACAGAAAAACCAGTTCGACTTCAACGACTTCCTCGCCCAGATACAGCAAATCAAGAAGATGGGCAACCTCAAGGACCTCGCCTCCATGATCCCAGGCGTGGGCAAGGCCATCAAGGACGTGGACATCGACGACAACGCCTTCAAAGGCATCGAGGCCATCATCTACAGCATGACACCCGCCGAACGCTCCAACCCCGGACTGCTCAACACCAGCCGCCGGCAGCGCATAGCCAAAGGATCGGGCACCAGCATACAGGAGGTGAACCGCCTCATCAAGCAGTTCGACCAGACACGAAAGATGATGAAACTCATGACCGGCAGCAAGATGGCAGGCATGATGAGACACATGAAAGGCATGAAAATGCCCGGCATGTAATCACCTTATTTATATAATATAACAATCAAAAAACTACTGTCAATGCAACTCATAGACGGAAAGGCCACAGCAGCCGCCATCAAGGCGGAAATAGCAGCAGAAGTAGACGCCATGGTCATGGCAGGACGCAAGCGCCCCCACCTGGCAGCCATACTCGTGGGCCACGACGGAGGCTCGGAAACCTACGTGAAAAACAAAGTGAAGGCATGCGAGGAGTGCGGATTCAAGTCCACACTCATCCGCTTCGAGGAAGACGTCACACAGACCGAACTCCTCGAGAAGATATGGCAGCTCAACGGTGATCCCGACGTGGACGGATTCATCGTGCAGCTCCCGCTGCCCAAGCACATCGACGAGCAACTCATCATCAGGAGCATCGACGAGACCAAGGACGTGGACGGATTCAACCCCGTCAACGTGGGCCGCATGGCAACCGGACTGCCAGCCTTCATCTCCGCCACACCCCTCGGCATACTCACCCTGCTCCAGCGCTACCACATAGAGACAAGCGGCAAGAAGTGCGTCATCCTCGGCCGCAGCAACATTGTGGGCAAGCCCATGGCACAGCTCATGATGCAGAAGCAGTATGGCGACGCCACCGTCACCGTGTGCCACTCACACTCGCGTGGCCTCAAGGAAGAATGCCGGCAGGCAGACATCATCATTGCAGCCATCGGCAAGCCCAACTTCGTCACCGCCGACATGGTGAAACCCGGAGCAGTGGTGATCGACGTGGGCACCACACGCGTGCCCGACGCCACGAAGAAGAGCGGCTTCCGCCTGAACGGCGACGTGAAGTTCAGCGAGGTGGCACCCCTCTGCTCCTACATCACACCCGTGCCCGGAGGAGTAGGCCCCATGACCATCTGCTCACTCATGAAGAACACCCTCGCCGCCCGCAAGCACGAGTACTATGAAGACTGAGCCGACTGACCCCAGGGAACAAGCCTCGCAGCTCATCGCACAGGCCAAGGCACACCGCCAACGCGGCGAATGGCACACCGCCATCAACCTCTATGCCCAGGCCGAACAGCTCGACCCGCAGAGCACCGCAGCCGAAAGCCGACACATGCTCGAGCGCATACTCGACTACCGCTGCAAAGACTACTACAACCCCTGACCCCCACAGACACCCCGCTCAGTCACGCAATACAACAGAAAGAAAAACTAACGGTGTACGGCCGTCTATGCCCGCAAGGGAAGACCCCTGCACCACGCTGACATCAACTAATATGAGTAAAATCAAAGGCGCCATTGTCGTCAACGAAGACCGCTGCAAGGGCTGTTCGCTCTGCGTGGCAGCATGCCCCAAGGACGTGCTTGCAATGGCAAGGAAAGTGAACCCGTCGGGCTATCCCTTCGTGGAATCCGTCAACCCGGACAACTGCATAGGATGCGCCTCGTGCGCCATCGTCTGCCCCGACGGATGCATCACCGTCTACCGCAAAAAGACGGAGGACTGACCCACACACACACGAAAACATGGAACAACAGGAAGTAATGCTCATGAAAGGCAACGAGGCAATAGCCCGCGCTGCCATCCGATGCGGAGCCGACGGATATTTCGGCTACCCCATTACGCCACAGAGCGAAGTGCTCGAAACACTCGCACTGCTCAAGCCCTGGGAGACCACGGGCATGACAGTGCTCCAGGCCGAAAGCGAAGTGGCAGCCATCAACATGATATACGGAGGAGCAGGCGCCGGCAAGAAGGTGTTCACCAGCTCCTCAAGCCCAGGCATAGCACTCATGCAGGAAGGCATCGCCTACATGGCAGGAGCCGAAATGCCGGGCGTGTTCGTCAACGTGCAGCGTGGCGGACCCGGACTCGGCACCATACAGCCCTCGCAGAGTGACTACTACCAGGCCACACGCGGAGGAGGCAACGGCGACTACAACGTCATCGTGCTCGCACCGGCCAGCGTGCAGGAAATGGCCGACTTCATGGACCTGGCCTTCACCCTGGCCTTCCGCTACCGCAACCCAGCCATGATCCTCTCCGACGGAGTGATAGGGCAGATGATGGAAAAGGTGGTGCTGCCACCCTTCAAGCCCAGACGCACCGAGGAGGAAATCGCCAAGGAATGCCCATGGGCAACCATCGGACGCACACACGGACGGAAACCCAACATACTCACCTCGCTCGAACTCAAGCCCGAAGTGATGGAACTGCGCAACCTCCACCTGCAGCGCAAGTACAAGGAAATAGAGGAGAAGGAAACCCGATGGGAAACCAGCCAGACCGACGACGCCGACTACCTCATCGTGTCCTTCGGCAGCGCGGCACGCATCTCGGAAAAAGCCATCGAAATGGCACGTGCCGAGGGCATACGCGTGGGACTCTTCCGCCCCATCACCCTCTGGCCATGGCCCAGCCAGGCACTCGCCCGCGAGGCACAAGGCAAGAAGGGCATACTCACCGTGGAAATCAACGCCGGACAGATGGTAGACGACGTGAGGCTCGCCGTCAACGGACAACTGCCCGTGGAATGGTTCGGACGCCTCGGAGGCATCGTGCCCGAACCCGAGGAAATAGTCAATGCCCTCAAACAGAAGTTCAACGCAGAATAAAACCATTATGGAAAACATCATATCGCCAGAGAACCTGGTCTATAAGAAACCCGCGCTGATGAACGACGTGCAGATGCACTACTGCCCGGGATGCTCGCACGGAGTGGTGCACAAGCTCGTGGCAGAAGTCATCGAGGAAATGCACATGGAAGAAAAGACCGTGGGCGTGTCGCCCGTGGGATGCGCCGTGTTCGCCTACCGCTATCTCGACATCGACTGGCAAGAGGCGGCTCACGGAAGGGCACCAGCCGTAGCAACAGCCATCAAGCGACTCTGGCCCGACAGACTCGTGTTTACCTACCAGGGCGACGGCGACCTCGCCTGCATAGGCACCGCCGAGTCCATACACGCCCTCAACCGAGGCGAGAACATCACCATCATCTTCATCAACAACGCCATCTACGGCATGACCGGAGGACAAATGGCACCTACCACCCTCATCGGACAGAAAACCGCCACCTGCCCCTACGGACGCGACCCGCAGCTACACGGCTACCCGCTCAAACTCACCGAGATAGCCGCACAGCTCGAAGGCACCTGCTACGTGACCCGGCAAAGCGTGGAGAGCGTGGCTTCCATACGGCAGGCCAAGAAAGCCATAAGAAAGGCATTCGAAGCCTCCATGGCAGGCAAGGGATCGAGTCTGGTGGAGATAGTGAGCACCTGCAACAGCGGATGGAAACTCTCGCCCCTCAAGGCCAACGAATGGATGAAGGAACACATGTTCAAATACTACCCGAAAGGCGACCAGAAGGACACCACGGGAATGTAAAAACCGAAAAGACAATGAAAAAGGAAATAATCATCAGCGGCTTTGGCGGACAAGGTGTGCTCTCCATGGGCAAAATCCTGGCCTACTCCGGACTCATGGAGGGCAAGGAGGTGACATGGATGCCTGCCTACGGACCCGAACAGAGGGGCGGCACGGCCAACGTAACCGTCATCGTCAGCGACCAGCACATATCCTCACCCATACTCAGCCGCTACGACGTGGCCATCGTGCTCAACCAGCCCTCGCTCGACAAGTTCGAGGCCAAGGTGAAACCCGGCGGCATGCTCATCTACGACGGCTTCGGCGTGATCAACCCGCCCAAACGCACCGACATCAGCGTCTACCGCATTGACGCTATGGACAAGGCGGCGGAAATGAAAAACTCCAAGGTGTTCAACATGATCGTACTCGGCGCACTGCTCAAGGTGTGTCCCATCGTCACCAAGGGAGGACTCGAGAAGGCTCTCTACAAGACCCTGCCCGAACGCCACCACGCCCTCATACCGCTCAACATGCAGGCCATCGACGAGGGCGCCAAGCTCATAGCCGAATGAACCGGCAGAAAACAGGAACAACGAATTATCTGATTTTTTAATAACTCTCTAATTAGCTCAGGGGCTGACATGCAGCGAATGCACTCAGCCCCTTTTCTCACACTTCAGAAAGCATAACCGCCACAATGGCGGCTGAAAACCGACGCCCGGACCATCCGTCCGGCACAACGCTCAAACCACTCACTCGCATGATACAGGAATACCAGATACGCGTGCTGCCGCAACAGGCAGCCGACAGCCACTCGATAGCCGACTTCCTGGCTCGAGACAAGGCCTTAGACCGCCGCACACTCTACGCCGTGAGAGTGCTCAAGCGGAGCATTGACGCCCGCCAACGCACCATCTACGTGAACCTCAAGGTGAGAGCCTACATCAATGAGTATCCACAGACTGAGGAATACGTGGAGACACACTATCCCGACGTGTCGTCGGCACCCAGGGCCATCGTCGTGGGTGAAGGACCCGGCGGACTCTTCGCCTCGCTCAGACTCATAGAACTCGGCATACGCCCCGTCGTGCTCGAAAGGGGCAAGGACGTGCACGAGCGCAAACGCGACCTCTCGGCCATCACCAAAACACAGAAGGTGGACCCGGAAAGCAACTACTGTTTCGGAGAGGGTGGGGCCGGTGCCTACTCGGACGGCAAACTCTACACCCGAAGCAAGAAACGGGGCAGCACAGAGAAAATACTCAACGTGTTCTGCCAGCACGGAGCCGACACCGCCATCCTGGCCGACGCCCACCCGCACATAGGCACCGACAAACTGCCCAGGGTGATAGAGAACATGCGCAACACCATTCTACGGTGTGGAGGTGAGGTGCACTTCCAGACCAAGATGACACGGCTCATCATCGAGGGCCAGACGGTGACGGGAGTGGAAGCCGTAGACCTGCAGACAGGCGCGGAACAAACCTATCGTGGTCCTGTCATTCTCGCCACCGGCCATTCCGCCCGCGACGTCTACCGCTATCTCGCCGAGGCGAAGGTGGACATAGAGGCCAAAGGCATAGCCGTGGGCGTCAGACTGGAACATCCCTCGATGCTCATCGACCAGATTCAGTATCACCGCAAAGAGGGTAGGGGCAAGTATCTGCCCGCAGCCGAATATAGCTTCGTCACCCAGGTAGACGGAAGAGGTGTCTACTCGTTCTGCATGTGTCCCGGCGGATTCGTCATACCCGCAGCCACAGGGCCCAGGCAACTGGTGGTGAACGGCATGAGTCCGAGCAACCGAGGCACCAAATGGTCGAACAGCGGCATGGTGGTGGAGATGCATCCCGAAGACGTGGAGGGCGACAGTCCACTGAGAGTGATGGACTTCCAGGAAAAGCTGGAACAGGACTGCTGGCAACAGGGCAACATGAAGCAGACGGCTCCCGCACAGCGCATGGCCGACTTCGTGAACAACCGCCTGAGCTACGACCTGCCTCGCAGCAGCTATGCCCCCGGACTCATCTCCAGTCCGCTCCACTTCTGGATGCCGAAGATGATAGCCGGCAGATTGCAGGAGGGATTCAAGAAGTTTGGCAAGATGAGCCACGGATTCCTCACCAACGAGGCGGTGCTCATAGCCACCGAGACGCGAACCTCGTCGCCCGTGCGCATAGTGAGAGACCCCGAGACACTCCAGCACATCACCCTCGAAGGTCTGTTTCCCTGCGGCGAAGGAGCTGGTTATGCCGGTGGCATCGTGTCGGCAGGAGTTGACGGCGAACGGTGTGCCGACATGTGTGCACAATACCTGAACAGAATCCAGTAAGCATGGCCGCACCTTCAGTGCATCAAGGCGAATAATCCCGTGAGATACAACCTCAATGCCCTGCGTGTAAAGGCAAGCGTGGAAGCATGATAGGCATGCCCTGCAAGAGAAGCTGCTCGTCCTGCGCATCAAGGCAAAGCAAAAGGCGTGGTAGGCATAACGCCCTGCAAGAGAAATAGTAAAGATAGTCACCTTTGCGTGTTCCGTCATGCTTTTCCCTTGCAGGGCGTAGTGTTTGTTTACCCTAATATTGCCAAGGCAGCCGAAGCGACCACCTTGATATAAAAGCGGGCTGAAAGCCCAACCTGTACATAGCCCAGGGCAGCGAAGCGACACCCTGGGTAGACATCCGCCCAAACGCAAGCCCGACAGGGGCAAAAGTAACGTAAACCCTCTCTGTGTTTCAATCTGTATTCATAATATCCAGGCATCAAACCTGACGCAGAACTTGCCATTGAAAGCGGAAGAATAGGAGAGAGGTGAACCGAAAGACAAACACATCAAAACAAAGCCTTAAATCCGAATAAATAGTTAAATTAGCTCAAAATTCCGCTAAATTTTAACTTAAAACGAACAACCGAATAAATATTGCATTAACTTTGCCGGCATGAAAAAGAAAACAATTTGGATTGTCGCTATAGTCATGGGACTCTCGTTCCTTGGCCTCCTCTTTATGCAACTGAAATACATCAAGGAGATGGCCAACATGAAGAAGGAACAGTTTGACGAGTCGGTCAACAGAGCTCTCTATCAAGCTTCACGCAACCTGGAGCTTAACGAGACACTGCGCTACCTGGAGAAAGACGTCAACGAAACCGAACGGCGTGCCTACCGCAAGGACTCCATCGGCACCCGGTCTGGCGCACCCGACGGCACCATACAGCAGTCGCACCAATACTCCGTGACGGGCAAGGACGGCACCATGTACTCCTCGTTTGAAATCAAGACCATAGCCACACGCCCAAGCAATATGCCCAAGGGCATGATACTCCGCAATGACCGCAACTCTATCACCGAAGCGTCTAAGTCAATGCGCGAGATAGTGAAAAACCGCTATGTCTACCAGAAAGCCCTGCTCGACGAGGTGGTCTACAGCATACTCTATTCTGCATCGGACAAGCCTCTGAAAGAGCGTATTAACTTCAAGTTGCTCGACCAGGACCTCAAGGCAGAACTGATGAACAACGGCATCAATATTCCCTATCACTTCACCGTCACCACACAAGACGGCAGAGAGATATACCGGTGTCCGGACTACACAGACGACGGCGAGGAATGCAGCTACTCTCAGCTGCTCTTCCGCAACGACCCACAGTCGAAGACTGGCATCGTGAAGATACACTTCCCCGACATGAACAGCTACATCTTCTCGTCCGTGTACTTCATGATACCCTCCGTCATCTTCACCATCGTGCTGCTCATCACGTTCATCTTCACCATCGTAGTCATATTCAGACAGAAGCGCTACTCTGAAATCAAGAACGACTTCATCAACAATATGACCCACGAACTCAAGACGCCCATATCGAGCATTTCGCTTGCCGCACAGATGCTCAACGACAACAGCGTGACCAAGAGTCCGGCCATGATGAAGCACTTGGGAGGAGTGATAGGCGACGAGACCAAACGACTGAGATTCCTCGTGGAGAAGGTGCTCCAGATGTCGATGTTCGACAAGAAGAAAGCCGTCTTCAAGAAAAAGGAACTCGACCTCAACGAAATAGTGGAAAACGTGGCACACTCGTTCACACTCAGAGTGGAGCACACAGGCGGTAAAATCTATGTGGACATAGAAGCCATCGATTCGAAGATATATGTGGACGAGGTGCATTTCAGCAACGTGCTCTTCAACCTGATGGACAATGCCGTGAAATACCGCAAGCCCGACCAGCCCGTGGACATATACATGAAAACATGGAACGACGACACGCACCTCTATGTGTCGGTGAAGGACACCGGACTGGGCATCAAGAAGGAAGACATGAAAAAGGTGTTCGAGAAATTCTACAGAGTGCATACCGGCAACGTGCACGACGTGAAGGGATTCGGTCTCGGACTGGCTTACGTCAAGAAGATAGTGGACCTGCACAAGGGCGAAATATCCATCAACAGCGAATATGGAAAGGGCACCACGTTCACCATCAAGCTGCCTGTCATCAAGGACGAATAAGTCCACGACAGCGACAAACAATGAACAGAAACAAACAGTAACAATAAAAGACTAAATCAACAGAATTATGGAAGATAACGAGAACAAATTGAAGATTCTTCTTTGCGAAGACGACGAGAACCTGGGTATGTTGCTCCGCGAATACCTTCAGGCCAAGAACTACTATGCTGAACTCTGCCCGGACGGCGAGGCTGGTTTCAAGGCTTTCACCAAAGACAAGTTCGACATCTGCGTGCTCGACGTGATGATGCCCAAGAAGGACGGCTTCACGCTGGCACAGGAAATCAGACAGATCAACAGCGAGATGCCTATCATCTTCCTCACGGCCAAGACACAGAAGGAAGACATTCTCGAAGGCTTCAAGCTCGGTGCCGACGACTATATCACCAAGCCTTTCTCCATGGAAGAACTCGTGATGCGCGTGGAAGCCATCTTGCGCCGTGTGCGCGGCAAGAAGTCGCGTGAGCGCACCGTATACCACATCGGCCGCTTTGTCTTCGACACACAGAAGCAGTTGCTCACCATCGGCGACAAGCACACCAAGCTCACCACCAAGGAGAACGAACTGCTCGCTCTGCTTTGTGCACACGCCAACGAGATTCTCCAGCGTGACTTTGCACTGAAAACCATCTGGATAGACGACAACTATTTCAATGCCCGTTCTATGGATGTGTACATCACCAAGCTCCGCAAGCATCTCAAGGACGACGATCAGATTGAAATCATCAACATCCACGGAAAGGGTTACAAACTCATCACTCCCGAGAACTAATCCAAGCATCGGAGTTTTAACCTCCAGCCAAGGAGTTGGTTTCCACCATAGCCTCACAGCAGTAACAAGGACAAAGAAAGGTCTATGTTGCAGCAGTGAGGCTTTTTCGTAGCCATCCTTCAGTCAAAGATCCATACCGTCTCTTATCCATCATAAGTCTCGGTTGAAACTCAACCTACATTATATTCGGTTTACATTCTCATTATTTCTAATCAACTTGCATTATCACTTAACCTACATTATTCACTCGACTTGTATTCTCACTCAACTTACATTCTCAAATTCCCTCTCAATATCATTCGACTACCGCAACTAACAACTATTTATCATAATCATCAATATTTGTATATATAAGGTTACATGACAGGTATGAAACGAAATATGTATAATCAGCGTTATGGTAAATAGTATATTATAGGTAAGGTAATGAAGATGGATGTACTGCCCTGCAGTATGGAGAAGTAACGATGATGTTAAGATAATCATTGTTTCAGATTAACGAGGACTGCAGTTTGAGCGGACAATCATAACCTTGCTCCTTGATGATGAAGAAAATGTGAATAATCCTTATCACCTTTACTGCAAAGAACATACGTCGTGATTAAGTTACATAATGGTTTAGAGTTCCTTTTGCCGGACTATTGCCAAGATGAATGGTGTAAATGTCCTAGCTGTTCAAGATATGATTATTTATCATAACACTACCAACTGGATAACAAAACATTGGGGGAATAATCATGATGGATTGAGTGTTTTAAGTTTGGGATTGAGTCGTAAGATTCAAGGCTTCAGGGGATTTAGGAGGGATATTGATTCCAGTTCTTTTGCAGGAATCAATAGATTGTGTTACGTAGATTACTCTTCGCATCAACTGCAAACCATGACACTTAGAATATAATGGTAGATGACAAATATAGTGTGGGGACAGAAAGACCAACCTGGGTGCTTAGGCTATGGCAAAGAATACAGCTGCTTGAAACATCGGTTATAAGGCTCTCCATCAACGGGTAATAGCGAATGTGAGTGTCGGTGGTAAGACGATATAAACACCTGTGTTTCAGACAGTCTTTGCTTTTACACTATAGTAACGAAGATGTGGAAATGGAGGGAAAGAATGGGATAAAGAAAAGAGGGAAGTCACACGTTTGTTTCTTCGTTGACTCCCCTCTCCTATTGTTATTTCAGTATAGAAATCAGTTCTTCAGTGGTTACAAGCTTTTGTTCGCCCGTTTCCATGTTCTTGACCGTCACTTTGTTTTCAGCTATTTCATTGTCGCCGGCAAGAACCACGAAAGAAATGTTCTTGGCATTGGCATAGCTCATCTGCTTTTTCATCTTCGCTTTGTCGGGGAACATCTCTGTAGGGATGTTGGCCTGACGGCAAGCGCGCACGATGGGCAGACAATAGGTGGTTTCTTTCTCGCCAAAGTTGATGAAGAGTACCTTGGTGCCGTTGACAGCTTCCTTGGGATAGAGGTCGAGAGCATTGAGCACGTCGTAGATGCGGTCGGCACCGAACGAGATGCCCACACCACTCAGGCCAGGCATGCCAAAGATGCCTGTGAGGTTGTCGTAACGGCCTCCGCCGGTGATACTGCCCATAGGCGTGTCGAGAGCTTTCACCTCAAAGATAGCGCCCGTATAGTAGTTCAATCCTCGTGCCAAGGTGAGGTCGAGCTTAATCTCATTGGTAAGCGATCCCTGCTTTAAGGCGTTGAGAATGAAGCGAATCTCTTCCACACCTTTGAGTCCCACTTCAGAAGAAGCAAGCACCTGGCTGATGGTTTCGAGTTTCTCTTCGTTGGTGCCACTGAGCGAGATGATGGGCTGCAGTTTCTGGATAGCCTCTTCCGAGATACCCACCGAACGGAGTTCCTCGTTCACGTTGTCTATGCCAATCTTGTCGAGTTTGTCGATGGCAACAGTGATGTCCACAATCTTGTCGGCCTCGCCTATCACTTCGGCTATGCCAGTGAGAATCTTGCGGTTGTTGATGAGAATCTGCACGCGCACTCCGAAACGCTGGAACACGGTGTCGACGATTTGCATCAGTTCCACCTCGTTGAGCAGCGAGTCGCTGCCCACCACGTCGGCGTCGCACTGATAGAATTCGCGATAGCGACCCTTCTGCGGGCGGTCAGCGCGCCATACAGGTTGTATCTGATAACGCTTGAAAGGCAACTGCAGTTCATCGCGGTGCATGACCACGTAGCGTGCGAACGGCACTGTCAAGTCGTAGCGCAGTCCCTTCTCACAGAGCTTGGCTGCGAGGTGGAGCGAGTTGCGTTCCTTCAGTTCGTCGTCAGTTAGTTTACTCATGTAGTCGCCTGAATTGAGCACCTTGAAGAGGAGTTTGTCGCCCTCTTCTCCATATTTGCCCATCAGGGTCTGTAGGGTTTCCATGGACGGAGTCTCGATCTGCTGGAAGCCATAGAGCGCATACACCTCCTTGATAGTGTTGAAGATGTAGTTGCGCTTGGCCATTTCCACGGGCGAGAAGTCGCGTGTGCCCTTGGGTATGCTTGGCTTGTTCATGTCTGTCTGTTACTTTCTTACGATGGTCTGTTCACGGTCGGGACCGATGGAAATGATCTTGATTGGTGTCTCGAGTTCAGCCTCGAGGAAACTGATGTAGTCCTTGAATGCCTGCGGGAACTCGTCCTCGCTGGTGAACTTGGTCATGTCTGTCTTCCATCCGGGCAGTTCCTTGTAAACCGGTTCTATGCCTTCCTCGATGTTGTAGGGGAAGTAGTCGATGGTCTCTCCGTTCTGCTTGTAGGCCACGCACGCCTTGATGGTGTCGAAACCATCGAGCACGTCGCTCTTCATCATGATGAGCTGTGTGACGCCGTTGACCATGATGGAGTATTTCAGTGCCACGAGGTCTATCCATCCGCAGCGGCGCTCACGTCCTGTCACGGCACCGTATTCATGACCGAGGTCACGGATCTTGGCACCGGTCTCGTCGAACAGTTCTGTGGGGAACGGTCCGGAACCCACGCGAGTG
Organism: uncultured Prevotella sp.; assembly: GCA_905198745.1. Classification (GTDB taxonomy): domain Bacteria; phylum Bacteroidota; class Bacteroidia; order Bacteroidales; family Bacteroidaceae; genus Prevotella. The sequence goes on from CAJKDU010000002.1 coordinate 83,703, forward strand.
CAGTAGGCTTTCATGATGCCGTACACCTCTCCTATCTTGTTGGGTCCAATGCCGAGGCCCACGCAGGCACCTGCACAGATGGTGTTGGAAGATGTTACGAAGGGATAGCTGCCGAAGTCCACGTCGAGCATGGTGCCCTGTGCACCTTCAGCGAGTATGCTCTTGCCGCTCTTGAGGATGTTGTTCACCTCGTGCTCACTGTCGACGATGTGGAACTGGCGCATGTATTCGATGCCTTCCATCCAGTGCTTCTCCACTTCGGTGATGTCGTAGTCAGTATAGTTGAGCGCCTTGAGCATCTGCTCGTGGCGTGCCTTATGGGCAGCATATTTCTCCTCGAAGTGGTCGAAGATGTCGCCCACGCGGAGTCCGTTGCGTGACACCTTGTCCGTGTAAGTAGGTCCGATACCCTTGCCGGTTGTTCCCACCTTGCTCTTTCCCTTGGCTGCCTCGATGGCTTTGTCAAGGATGCGGTGAGTTGGCATGATGAGGTGAGCCTTCTTGGAAATGTGCAGACGGCTCTTCAAATCGTGTCCGCTCTTCTCGAGGTCCTTGGCCTCGTCCATGAACAAGTCGGGAGCCAGCACAACGCCGTTGCCGATGATGTTCACCTTTCCGCCCTGGAAGATGCCGGAAGGTATGCTGCGAAGCACATATTTCTCTCCTTCAAATTCCAGTGTATGTCCCGCATTGGGTCCACCCTGAAAACGAGCTACAACGTCGTAGCGTGGTGTGAGCACGTCCACGACCTTTCCTTTACCTTCATCGCCCCACTGCAATCCCAGCAGGACATCAACTTTACCTTTGTTCATTGTTGCTTTATAATGTGTGTTTATTTTTACTTGTTCTTCTTTCTATTCTCCATGTTGAGCTGTCTCGACAGCCTGGTCTGGCACACTGAGCATACGCCGTAGACATAGAGTGTGAATCCGTCTTGGCGGAAGCGTCGCAGTTTGGTGGCTTCCACGGCGGCAGCTATCTCGGGCGAAGTGAACTCGCTCGACTTGCCGCACACGGTGCATACTTGCCGGCAGCGGCTTGTCGTGGCACAGTCTTTCTCATAGAACGTGCCTTGGGGCAGGTTGTGCCGGATGATGAGCCGAGCCTGTATGCATATCTTGAGCGCACTGTAGAGCGTGGCCTTGCTCACCTTGATGTAGCGTTCTGCGAGCAGGTGGTCGAGCTGGTTGATGGAGAACATGCCGTCCATGGCGTAGGCTGCCTCAAGCACGGCAAGTCTTTCAGGTGTCTTCTTCAGACGACGTGCGGTGAGAAACCTCACGAGTTCATCCCTGGCAGTCTGCTTGTCTTCCATATTCAGCTTTATATCAAGTCGTTGAATCCTGCCGACTTGAGTGCACCTTGAGCCACCTTTTCATACTCCTCACCCAAGTCGGCGAACCGCTGCAGGCAGTTGAGCGCTGCATGGCGCACGCCACTATTGTCGACTTGAAGGGCAGTGATGGCCTGGTCGAGAAACTCATTGATACCCCGTTCGTTGGGTTCCTGTCCGTTGGCAAAGAGCCGCGAGAGCAGTTGGAAGCCGCACACCTGATAGATATCCTTGTCGGATGCCACCCACTGGTAGGCCAGCAGCGGTGCGTAGTTGAGGTGCTGATAGAGGTTGAACGCCGCCATCTCGGCTATCTCCTGCGTGGGAGTCTGTTCCATCCAGAGGTCCACTATTTCGGGGAGCATCTTGTCGGCAGGCATGATAAGCGTGGCCAGAATCTTGCACTCGCGTATATCCTCTTTCCAGAGTTCAATGGCGAGACTGTAGTCCTTGCCGTAATCGTTTGCCATCTGCCGCAGTTCCATGAGGTTGATGCCCCAGTTTATTTTGTAGTTGGCACCCTTTTCGCGCATGGACTGCGATGCCACGCCGTTCATTCTAAGGCGGAACGACTGCTTGATACGCTTCAGTTTTTCGTGTGTGTCTTCTGTCATGTCTTGTTATAAGCATCCATAGTCGCGGCTGTAGCGCAACATCTGGTGTTCGTAAGTTTCTGTATAGTCGAGTTCTATGTCGACGATTTTGCCCAGGCTGTCCCTCACCGGCTTCATCCAAGGGTTGATGAAGCCCTTGTAGGGTGCGAGGTTGAGTTGCTTGTATCGGCTGAGTATTTCGCGGTGAATGTCGGCATCCACCTTCACTGCATATTCCTCCACGAGGGAGCGTGCTGCCTGGAAGTCGCCTTCACTCTTGATGCGCTGAATCTCGGCGAGCAGTTGGGCAAAGAGCGAGCGGAGCTTTACATAGTCGGTTATCTCCACATAGGTCTTGCCGCCATGGCTGACGAGCTTGACCGCACCCTCGGCATGCCGTTCGCACCAGTGGGCTATCAGTGCGCGGTTGCGCATGTGCGCCTCCTCTATCTGGTGTCCGGGCTTGATGCGGGTGAGCTGGGTGAGCAGTCCGTTCATCATATAGGTGTAATACTGCGACTTGTATGCCTCACCGTCGGGCAGCAGTCCGAGCTCCACCAGTTTGGGGTCGGCTATGTAGTAGAGGCCGAACAGGTCTGCCCTCGCCTCCTCTATCGTGTTGCCGTAGTTCTTGAGCGCATCGGGCGAAGTGCCCGGCAGGAGTTGTCCGCTGCCGTGTCCGAGACATTCGTGCAGGTCGGTATGGAGGTCGTCGCACAGGTCGCCGTATTTCTCTATGAGTGAGCGCACTTCCTCATCTTCCACGAACTCTTCCTTGAATCCGTTTCCCCGTGCAGCCTTGTTGTAGGCATCCGTAAGGTTGCCTATGGTGACGCTCTTGCTTCCGTAGCGTGCCCTTATCCAGTCGGCGTTGGGCAAGTTGATGCCGATGGCGGTAGACGGATACTCGTCGCCACCGAGCATGGCAGCACAGATAACGTTGGCAGTGACACCCTTGACGGTCTTTTTGCGGAAGCGCGGGTCCACGGGCGAGTGGTCTTCAAACCACTGTGCGTTGTCGCTGATGGTGCGTGTGCGCTTGTTGGCTTCCATGTCCTTGTATTCCACGATGCCTTCCCACGAAGCTTTCAGCCCGAGAGGGTCACCGTAGACCTCGATAAATCCGTTGACAAAGTCCACCCTTCCGTCCTGTTCCTTGAGCCATTCTATGGAGTACTGGTCGAATTGTTTCAGGTCGCCCGTTCGGTAGTAGTCCACAAGCAGGTCGATGACGCGCTGCTGCTGAGTGTTTTCTGCCTCATGCCGTGCCTTGCCGAGCCAATACACAATATGGTCTATGGCGGGCCCATAGAGTCCGCCCTGTCGCCAGACGTGCTCCTCGAGCGTGCCGTCGGGGTTCTTGACGAGTCGTGAGTTGAGTCCCCACGAGGGTTCTTCCTCGCTGCCCGTCTTCATCTCCTTATAATATTGTTCCACCTCGTGCTGGCTTACGCCCTCATAGAAATTGCATGCCGAAGTCTTGACCAGGTCTTCCCCGTCGGCCTTGTTCACCCGTTTGGGCTCCACGGCAGGGTTGAAGATGACCGGACAGAGTTCGGCGCAAAGATCGTCCACGCTCTCTCCTTCGTGGAGAGGCAGCAGGCTTGGGTCGATGGAGGAAACGGCCACGCGGAAGAAGTCTTCACCGAAACCTGGTGAAAACTTCTCGCAACCATAGTGGTGATAGATGCCGTTGGAGAACCATACGCGCTTGAGATACACCTCAAGTGCCTTGAACTCTTCCGTCTGGCGGTCGCCCGGATAGTGGAGGAAGAGGGCTTCCAGTGTTTTCCTGATGCGGAGGTTGTGCTTGCCGAACTGGTCGAAGGTGATGTCGCGTCCCCAGAGGGTGGCCTCGGAGAGGCAATACACGTATCTTTTCTGCTGGGTGGTGAGCGCCTCGAATCCGTTAAGCCTGTAGCGCAGGAGCTGCAGGTCGGCAAACCGCTCGTCGTTGTAGTTGAAACTGTCTTGTTCAGTTGCCATGTGCGGTCAGTCTACGTTTTTCTTTTCGCTTTTGGCTTTGGGCTCCTCGTGAGTACTGTATCTGATTCTGTACTCGCGCGGTGTCATGTTGTTGAACTTGAAGAAAGAGGCATAGAACGACTGGCGGTTGGCAAAGCCAACCATCACGCTGATTTCTTCCATGTTCAGGTGCTGGTAGCGTTTGTCCACGAGTAGGTTCATGGCCTCCTCTATTCTGAACTTGTTGACAAACGTGGTGTAGTTCATGTGGAAGCGCACGTTGACCACAGCTGAGACATAGCGGGTGTTGGTGCCCAGGTCTTCTGCCAGTTGCTTGGCAGAATAGTCCTTGTCCTTATACTTCTTCTGCAAACGGATGATCTTAAGGATTTTTCCTTCCATTTCGTCCATCACTTCCGGACTGACAAGTGTGCGGTAGGTGGCATTCCTGTCTTTCTTTTCAGTAATATTATACTTTGCCATAGTTTCAGATATTTAATTCAATGTCCGATTCGATGCGCAAATGTAGCATTAAATATTGAAACTATCAAGAAAAAGTCAAAAAATATGGTGTTTTACCCATAAGATTTTGTCAAATGTTTGTGTCGTCCTCTCGTTTGTTGTACCTTTGCAAAACTTTTTACCCACGTCATTCATGAACATAGACAATATCCTTCAGCGCTATTTCGGCTACAGCGAGTTTCGCCCCAACCAGCGTGAAATCATAGAGAACGTGATGGCTGGCCACGACTCACTCGTGCTCATGCCCACCGGAGGCGGCAAGAGCTTGTGCTACCAGGTGCCGGCTCTCGCTATGAAGGGCACCGCCATCGTGGTGTCGCCCCTCATCAGTCTGATGCAGGACCAGGTGGAGGCGCTACATGCTTGCGGCATAGACGCAGCCGCGCTCAACAGCAGTAACGACCTCGAGGCGGAGACCATGATCAGGCGCAAGTGTCTCTCGGGCGACCTCAAGTTGCTCTACATCTCGCCCGAAAGGCTCATGTCCGAACTGCAGTATCTGCTCCGGAGCATCGACATCTCGCTCTTCGCCATCGACGAGGCGCACTGCATCAGCCAGTGGGGCCACGACTTCCGTCCTGAGTACACCCAGCTCGGTACCATCAGGGGCTTGTATCCCGATGTGCCCATCATGGCACTCACCGCCACGGCCGACAAGATTACGCGTTCCGATATCCTTTCGCAGCTCAAGTTGCGCGACCCGCGCGTCTTCATTTCTTCCTTCGACCGCCCCAACCTATCGCTCACCGTACGCCGCGAGAGCACCAAGAAGGAGAAGCTGAGATACATACATCGGTTCATCGACCGGCATCGTGGAGAGGCGGGCATCATCTACTGCCTGAGCCGCAAGACCACCGAAATGCTTGCCGAAGAGCTGCACGACATGGGCTTCAGTGCCGACTGCTACCATGCGGGCATGGACAATCTCGACCGGTCACGCGTGCAGGAGGAATTCAAGCTCGACCGACTACAGGTGGTCTGCGCCACCGTGGCGTTCGGCATGGGCATTGACAAGAGCAACGTGCGCTGGGTGATTCACTATAACCTGCCCAAGAGCATCGAGGGTTTCTATCAGGAGATAGGACGTGCCGGACGCGACGGAGCACCTGCCGACACGGTGCTCTTCTACTCCTATTCCGACGTGATTCAGCAGTCGAAGTTTGCCCAGGAAAGCGGACAGGCGGCGGTGAACATGGAGAAGCTCAAGCGCATGCAGGACTATGCCGAGTCGGGCATCTGCCGCCGGCGCATCCTGCTCAACTACTTCGGCGAGCAGACCAACCACGACTGTGGCCACTGCGACGTGTGCGTGCATCCGCCCAGACGGTTCGACGGAACCGTGACCGTGCAGAAGGCTCTGTCGGCCGTGGCACGCACAGGCGAACAGATTGCCATCCCCACTGCCATAGAGATTCTCAAGGGAATGATGTCTCAAAAGGTGAAAAAGATGAACTACAACGAGCTGAAGACCTTCGGAGTGGGCAGAGACGTCAGCTCAAGAGACTGGCAAAGCTATTTCCTGCAGATGATGCAGCTCGGACTTGTGGAACTGCGCTACGACCTCAACAACATCATCACCATCACTCCCTCGGGCTGGGAAGTGCTCCGCGGCAAGCGCAAGGTGGAAATGGTTGTGATAGAACACGACAGGAAGAAAAGGGACAAAGAGATTTCCTTCTTCGGCCGCGAGGGTGTGCCCGAGGTTCATGCCGAACGACTGGACAATGACAGCGGAAGACGCAAGACGGACAAGCACGACCTTGCTGCTGCCCCGGTCGACAAGGCACTATTCAACAAGATGAAGAAACTGCGTCAGCGGTTGGCCGACGAGCAGGGTTTCCCTGCCTACATCGTCTTTTCCGACAAGACACTCGACGCCATGGCACGTCTCAAGCCCACCACCAAAAAGCAGATGGCAAACGTGCCGGGTGTGGGAGATTTTAAGTTGAAGAAATACGGCGACGACTTTATAGCGCTCATCAAAAATCACCGATAAACCACCGTCTGCCATTCATAGCCGTCTGCCCGCAGAAAAGGCTGCCTACCCTACCCTCCGGCTCACGGCTCATCGTCCTTTCGTAACTCGTAGACTTAGACAGTCTAAGTCGGCGAGTTACGACTCGTTAGTGGCATAGTTACCATTCGTTAACGGCACACTAACACTCCATTAACAGCACTCTAATATAACATTAACGGCACTCTAAATCCTCGATAACGGCACATAAGGTTCTACTATTCCGTCAGAAACTCAGCGTGTAGCCCAGGCTTACATCGAGCGATGCGTCTACATCCTGTCCGCAGTTGTGGCGCGAACCATACTGCACCTTGAGGTCTACGCTATCAAAGGGAGATGCGTTGAGACCCAAGGTCCACTTGTTCATGACGGTGAAACCGTGGGCCGAAAAGCGGTCGAAACGTGCAAAGGGCACCACACTGAACTTACCTGCCCATGCGGGCAGCAGCGTCACCACATCGTAGCCAGCCTCCATGCCGCAACCCACGGCATGACTGTCGGAGGCAAAAATCACCGAACCGTCGATGGTCCACCCCTTTTTCACGTAGTCGAAGTCAAGTGCGGCATAGGTCAAGCCGTTGGTGCCCACATAGTCGGGACGCGTGAAGCACACCATGCCTGCCGAAGAAGTGCCCTTGTAGCCACTCACACCCAACCGCAAACCGCAGGGAGCGGCATAGTCGGCACGTGCAGCCACACCCAACGCCTTGGAGCGTCGCAAGGGAGCATCCATATAGAAGAGTGCCGACAGGGCATAGCTCCATCTGCCGCTCTCACCCCATAAGCCTATGCCGTGCTCGTGCCACGAAAGGGGCAACATCATGGCTTCCGACTCGGGGTCGTAGATGGTGAGGGCTGGTCCGCCGGCATTGGTCAATGCCACAGGCACGTCGACGATGCCAGCCTTCAGCTGCAGCGCATCGCTGAAGCGCTTGTTCACGAAGAGTTTGTTCTTGAAAAAGCAGTCTCTGAAGCGGTCTTGCCATGCGCCGTCGTCGTAGAACCGTTCATATTCCAATTCAGCCACCAAGCTCCATGAGCCCAGGGTGAGCTTGCCGGAGAACACGAAGTGAGGAAAGTCCCACTTCTGCCGCGTCTCCGAAAAGCGCTTGTGGCCGTAGTTCACTTCCGTATAAAGTTCTCCTTCAAGCACTTTCGCCTTGCCCTTTTCTGCCACTGCCGTGTCACGGGCAAGTGTGTCAGTCACCGTCCACGTTTCTCCGTTGGGGCACGCACCCCACACATCAGTCATGGCAAGTACTGCGACCGCCATGATTACAAATCTCAATAAGTTCATCAATTCCAATTCTTAACGAGCGCAAAGTTACGAATTGGCTAAGAGTGTGGCAATACCTAAAAATGATGATTTCTGTCTGTCACGGCATCCCCCACTACCACAGATGACAACAAAGAGAAGTCTTTGGAGGTGTTTTCACCTATTTATATCATGTTTGTCAGGCTTGAGTAGCGATGATGATGGTATAGCTATTGGTCGCGATATGAAAGCGAGCTGAACCCTCGGCCTACCATAGCTCCGGTCTGTGCGCGGTGATAGCCTATCCAAACAGTAACGCCCTGAAGGAGCAAAAGCAGAATGAACCACAGATTGTTGTCTTTGCTTTTTCTCTTTCAGGGCGTGCCTATCAGCCTTGTTTCCAAGGGCGTCGCTTCGCTTGCCCTTGGCTATGGAGAGATGAGGGGTTCAGCCAGCATGATCGAGCAGCTACGATGGCACGCAAGCCATCATCACTTCGCAACCGCAGAAGCCCCACATGTTACAGGTGCTTCTCGGGATACATGTCGTTCCACCACGTGGGGTCGTCCTGCAGCCAGCGAGCAAACCACGCATAGATGGTCTGTTCCCAACGGGTGCGCTTGGCGAAATCAAATATCTGGTGGTCCTGGTCGGCCACCTCTACCAGGGCGGTAGGCCTGCCGAGCAGTTTGAGAGCCGTATACATGGCTACACTCTGCGCCGTGGGCACATTGTGGTCGGCAGTGCCGTGGAGGAAGAGCAGCGGTGTGTGAATCTTGTCGGCATTGTAGAGCGGACTGTGGTCTACGTAGAGCTCTTTGTTGCTCCACGGATAACTGTCTGCCGCAGCCACTTCGTTGTAAGAGTAGCCCCAATAGCCGAATCCCCAATAGCCGGTGATGTCGCTGATGCCGGCATGCGATACGGCAGCGGCGAAAAGGTCGGTCTTGGTCTGCAGATACTGGGTCATGAATCCGCCATAGGAAGCACCGATACACCCCACCCGCTTGGCGTTCACCCACGCATGGTCGGCACAGAACTTACGGGTGCCCTCTATGATGTCGTCGGCAGTGTAGTCGCCGTAGGCATTGACGTGGCGTGCCGAGAACTCCTGTCCGAAGCCTGTGCATCCGCTTGGCTCCATAACCAGCACCACATAGCCCAGTGCGGCATAGGCATGTGCGGGATAGCGGCTCTCGAGATAGCGACTGATGGGCGAGCATCCGCCATAGTAATTCACGATCATGGGATACTGCCAGTGGGCGTCGAAATGAGGCGGCAGATAATAGCGGCAGGTAATTTCGTCGCCCAACCGGTTTCGGAAAGTCCAGGGACGGCACTCACCGAGCGCCACATCCTTCAGGTTGCGTGCGCTCACGTCGTCAGCCAACTGGCTCTTCATGGTCCGGGTGTTGAGCGTGTAGAGTCGGTCGGAGTTGCTGGCGCTTTCTCCCCACCACACCATGTCGGCAGAGGCAGCAGCCAGGGAGAATCCTTCAACGAGGTCTTCAGGTGTGTTTATCCGGTTGATTTTCAAATCCTTGGTGTTCAACCTGTAAAGGCATACTGAATCCTTGTGCTCAGCCGTGAAATAGACCATTCCATCGGCTCTCGACCATCGGTAGTCCTTCACCGAGGGATTGAACTCTCGCGTGAGAGCGGTGGTCTTGTGTGTGGCGGTCTGTATGGTGTAGAGCTGATAGTCGAACATGCTGGGCGTCTGTCCCGGTTTCACGTTTTCACCGATTCCATCGAGACATTCGGGCGAGCCGCACACCAGCACCTGCCGGGCATCGGGCGAGAAGACAGCACTGGCGATGAAACCGTCGTCTTTCACGATTTCGTCAGCCTTGAGCGAGTGTAAGTCCATCACATAGAGCGACATCAGCGATGTGGGTCGTTTTTCCAGTCGGCGCGTGCCCACGCTGAAGAGAATCTTGGAGCCGTCGTCGGCAATGTCGAGCAAGCCCACGTCACGATGGCCGAACGTGAGTGGCTGGAGTTGGCGGGTCTTCAGGTCGAAGAGCGAGAGCGAGGTGCGGTTGCGCCAACCCGGCTGCCGGTCGTCGGGGTCAATCACCTCAAACACGTCTGTCCGCTCTTTGGGTCCCTCCTCGCGGTTCATCATGATGAGGAAAGTCTCCGTGGGAGCAATGCGGTAGGCGCCCTTCGGCAGATGATCGGCCAGCACTTCCTGCCTTCCGCTTGCTGGGTCAACGGCGATGAGCGTGCGCCCGTCGGCAGTGTTCTGCTCCGTGAGATAGCGGTTGCTGCGCGGCATCCACGTCATGGGTTGCGGCGAATTGGTGAGCGTCTTGCCGGTCTGACGGTCTGTCAGCCGGTAGCCGGTAGTGGAGGAACCGTTCGGGAGCGTGGTGCGGTAGGCGGAGATGAGGTAGCGTCCGTTGGGAGAGAGTAAGGCTCCGCCTATGCGTGTGTTGTAGAGCACGTGGCTGAGCGTGTAGACGCTTTTGCCGTCGGCACGCAGCGAGAGGACTCCTTCGGCATCGGTGTGAAGCGTCAGCTGTGGCACAGCCTTGCCGCCATACTGCAGCTTGAGCGTGTGGGTCTGCGGCAGAAGGGTGAGTGTATGGGTGCCCAAACCCTGTTGCTCCTGGCCGTCGACCATGAGATGATAACTGCGGTTGCCCTCCACACGGATGGTCACCTTGGCATAGCGTGCGTTTTCAAAGTGGGCCACCAGGGTGGTGAGCGTGGAGTCGCCCTTGTAGGCGTGTCCTTTCACATCGGTGGAATCTATCATAAATGGGGCCTTGAAGGTCTGTGTGCCTTCGTTGGTCCAGTGGTTCACCTTCAGGTCGTCGGCCTGGGCGGCGAATGTGGCGGCAAGAAGTGCAGCCGCCAAAAGCGTGGTCTTGTTGTTCATATAAGGTCGGAAAGTTAGACGTGCGCACTATTCACGTAGGGATAAGTACAGAAAAACGTGAACAGGGAAACGAGTTCCCCATCCACGTCCTGCGTTACGCAATATTATTAACCATTTTCTTTAGAAACGATAGCTCAGCGAGAAGAGCACCTGGTTGCGCTTGTTGCTCACCTTGGTGGCCTCTGCCACATTGGTCAAATCGCCAGCATCGTAGTAGTTCATGAAGGGATAGAAGTCGCCGTTGGTCTGACTGTACTGGTAGGCAATGTCGAATGCCCATCCCTTATATGTGTAGCCCACACCTGCGGTGATGCGGTTGGTCGACTTCCAGTTGGTGAAGTCGGTCGACGAACTGTAGTAGACGCCCGGTGAGTTCAGGCTGCCGTCCTTGAAGCCGTCCTTGTTGTAGAGCGGACTAATGTAGTTGTAGCCCAGACGTACGGCAAACTCCGGTGTGGCCTTGAACTCGGCTCCCACCTTGAAGGTGGACACGCCCTTGAGCGAGCTCTCAATGTTCTGCTTCATCGCCTCGTCGCGTGTGGAGGTGTCAATCCAGTCGCCCCAATAGTCGGTGTAGCCGCCATCGTTAATGCGGGCGTCGCAAGTGCCATAGTCGGCATACTCATAAGTGGCACCGAGAGCCAGATAGTTGCCGACGGTGTAGCCCAGACTGCCACCGAACTTCCACGGGGTGTAGAACTTGAACTCGTAGCTTTCGGCACTCTTACCCTTGTCGTACTCACCCACCGACGAGTTGTTTAGCAGGGTGGTATAGTTGGATGTGGTCAGGTCATACCACACAGGAGTGTTGACATAGAGACCGATGCGCAGTGGCGAAGTCTCCACAGGACGGAAGATAACGCCGGCTTTCACGTCGAAGCCCGTACCGGTTATCTTGCGGCTGTCGTTGATGCCCACAGTGCCCAGTTCCTTGTTGGCGTCGTCTACAAGCATTTCAGCATAGGCAGATTCGCCCTTGTAGTTCACGTCGTGCAGGCCGAAAGTGATGCCCCAATAGAAGCGGTTGTTGCTATTGCCGCTGATGTTGAAGTCATACTCGCCTATATATCCTGTGTTGGAACGGCCGAAATTGAAGGCGTTGGCATTGTTGTAGACGAAATTTTCCGTTCCGTCGTCGGCCTTGCCGTCGTGCAGCAGTGCATTGTAATAGAGGTAGTCCACCTGGTTGAAGGCATCGTTGCTGCCAACAAATTCGCCACTGCCGTTGGTGCCAATGTCGAACACGCCCTCAGTACCTTTTATATATGACAGCTTGCTCTGCGAAGCTCCGTTGAGCCTATTGGACACCTTGAGTATCTGGTCGAAGTTGTTGCTCTTGTGATAGTTGAAGCCGAAGTTGAGGAAGTTGCGCTTGCTGGTGCGCATGGCATAGACGAAACCGGCCTGGTCAAAGCTGGCATTGGTCACGTTGCCGCCCTTGAACGATTCCACATCACTCTGGCTGACAAAGCCGAACGAACCGCCGATATAACTCTTGCGGAACAATCCCAAGCCGGCAGGGTTGCTGCTGATGGTCGAAATGTCGGCACCCAGCGCCTCCATGGCACCACCCATACCCACGTAGCGAGCCGTACCGTTGAGGTCTTGCTGGGCGATAGGCGCATTGTCATAAGTTTCCTGTGCGGCTGCGGGCAACATCATCATTGCCGCTGCAGCCATTATTATGGTCTTTTTCATTGTCTTGTTATTATGTCCATTTCATCGGGAAGAATAAACCAAGCCGGCTCTATCTGCGGCCGCCAAAGTGTCTGCCGCCACCGCCGCCGGAGAATCCTCCGCCACGAGAACCGCCGCCAAACGATCCGCCGCCGAAGCTTCCGCCTCCGCCACCGAACGAGCCGCTTCGCTGACCGCCGAAGTTACTGCTGTTGGAACGGCCGAAGTTGCTGTCGGAATAGCTGCGCGTGTTGTTGTAAGTGTTGCTTCTGCGCTGGCCGCCGAAGTTGCTGTAGCTTTGTCTGTTACGCTGAGAGTCGTAACTCCGCGTGCCGCTGTTGCCACGATAACCGCCGAAGTTGCTGCCCGTAGCGCGACCGGTGCCGAAACTGCCTGGGCCATGATTGCGTGTGCCGGTCACCCCGTTATAACTGTAATAGCGCGGACCGCCCCATCCGTAGGCAGGCGACCCCCACCAACCATAGTGGCGATAGTAAGGATAGCCCCAGCCATACCAGCTGCTGTAATACCACGGATCATACCAACCGTCGAACCAAGGGTCGTACCAGCCATAGCGTCCGGCCCAGTAGGGACCGCCCCAATAGCCATAGAAATAAGGATTGTACCAGCCGTAGTAGTCGTCATACATGCCCATGCGGCGTGTGTAAGCATAGTCGTCATCGTCGTCATAGTAGGTGGCAGAACCCTGATAGACTACTGCCGAGTCGCCAAGCGAGGCATAGCGCCCGTCGCCGGAACGAAACTCTATGATGTCGTTGCCCAATGAGTCGGTGCCCACCTTCTGATAGTAGCTCTTGAGTTTGCCGCGACGGTTATACTCATCCACGTCGCGGTTGCTGCCGCTATAGTAGGCAGGACTTTCCACCTGCGACTTGAACGGAACCTTGTATTCTGTGTCTGCCCCCTTCTTCGGTGTGAAGTAGAGGTCATCGTCCTGAGCGGCTGCCGTGAAGGGCAGTGCGCCTGCAAGGACTGAAAGCAAGAAGAATCTTTTCATGTGAATTATCCTTTCTTTTTTACTTTGTTTCTTTACTTGTGCCTGCATTTTCCTGTAAGCATGGGCAAAATTAGCCCCTATTTGGCTGCAAATGTAAGGAAAAACCCTAAACCATGATAGGTTTTTCCCTATTTTTTATAAATTTGCACTCAAATTTAACAAACAATGAAGTATTATTTAGTTGATTTTAGGATAATGCCTCCACAGGGATCAGACCTTCAGACGTGCAGGGATCTGCTGGCCGACGTGGCGGCTGGAGCCGGATTCGAGTCGTTCGAGGACAAGCCCGAGGGATTGACCGGCTATGTGCAGACATCGCTCTTTGATAAGGATGCGCTCGACGAGAGCATCAAGTGGTTCCCCATTGAGGGCACACGCATAGAATATAAGGTGGAAGAAGCCGAAGACAAGGACTGGAACGAGGAATGGGAACAGACGGGCTTCGAGCCCATCACCATCGGCGACAGATGCATCATCTATGACGCCAAGAACTCGGAAGCCCCGCAACTCAACAACCCCGACGAACTCTGCGTGGGCATAGAGGCCAAGCTCGCCTTCGGCACAGGCACCCACGAGACCACCCGAATGATCGTGCAGACGCTGCTCGACATGGACCTGGAGGGGAAGAGTGTGCTCGACTGCGGATGTGGCACGGGCATTCTCGGCATCGTGGCAGCCAAGTGCGGCGCCAAGCATGTCACCGCCTACGACATAGACGAATGGAGCGTCAACAACACCCGGCACAACGCGCAGCTCAACGGCGTGGCCGACATCATTGAGGCACTTGAGGGCGATGCCAGCGTGCTGTCGCATGTGAGCGGACTCTTCGACGTGGTGCTCGCCAACATCAACCGTAGCATCCTCATCAACGATATGCCCCATTTCATCGACATGACCCACAAGAACTCTACCCTCATCCTGAGCGGATTCTATTCGTCGGACGCACCGCTGCTCGTGGAAAGAGCCAGTGCGCTTGGTCTCAAGGAAACGCTCCGCAAAACCAATGGCGACTGGTGCTGCCTGAAGTTCGTGCATGAATAAATCACTACTTTTTGCCAACTCAATATGACAAACAGGTAGATAGAAGACGAAAAATATAAAAAAGAGGTAATTTATTTTCTCTTTTTACAACTAAAAGCCTTACCTTTGCAAGGCACTTGTAAGAGAATATAACATTCTAATTAAATATTAGCAATTATGAAAATTGATCAATTCAACTTTGCCGGCAAGAAGGCAATTGTTCGCGTGGACTTCAATGTTCCATTGGACGAGAATGGTAACGTAACAGACGAAACCCGTATCAAGGGCGCTCTTCCTACTCTGAAGAAAATCCTGAACGACGGTGGTGCTGTCATCATGATGAGCCACATGGGCAAGCCAAAAGGCAAAGTGAACCCAAAACTTTCCTTGAGCCAAATCGTGAAGAATGTTTCTGACAACCTCGGTGTAGAGGTGAAGTTCGCTCCCGATTGCGCCAACGCCGACAAGGAAGCTGCCGCTCTCAAGCCAGGCGAAGCCCTGCTGCTCGAGAACCTCCGCTTCTATCCTGAGGAAGAAGGCAAGCCCGTAGGCATTGACAAGGAAGATCCCGCATACGCTGCTGCCAAGGAAGAGATGAAGGGCAAGCAGAAGGAATTCGCCAAGAAACTCGCTTCATACGCTGACTGCTATGTGATGGACGCTTTCGGTACAGCTCACCGCAAGCACGCTTCTACTGCAGTTATCGACCAGTTCTTCGACAAAGACCACCGCATGCTCGGCTATCTGATGGAGAAGGAAGTGAACGCCGTAGACGCAGTGTTGGGCAACATCAAGCGCCCATTCACCGCTATCATGGGTGGTTCCAAGGTGTCTACCAAGATTGGCATCATTGAAAACCTGCTCGGCAAGGTGGACAACCTCATCCTCTGTGGAGGTATGACCTACACCTTCGCCAAGGCTCAGGGCGGAAAGATCGGCAAGAGCATCTGCGAGGACGACAAGCTTGATGTGGCTCTCGACGTGATGAAGAAGGCCAAGGAAAACGGCGTGAACCTCGTGCTCGGTACAGACTGTATCGCAGGCGACGACTTCAAGAACGACTGCAACACCAAGGTTTGCTCAGTAATGAACATTCCTGATGAGTTGGAAGGCATGGACGCTGGTCCAGAGACACGCAAGTCGTTTGCCGCAGCTATCGAAGGTGCCAAGACTATCCTGTGGAACGGTCCTGCCGGCGTGTTCGAGTTCGACAACTTTGCAGGTGGTTCCAAGGCCGTGGCTGAGGCTATCGTGAAGGCTACAGCCGAGGGAGCTTTCTCTCTTATCGGCGGTGGTGACTCTGTGGCTTGCATCAATAAGTTCGGTCTGGCCGACAAGGTGTCTTACATCTCTACCGGTGGTGGTGCACTGCTCGAGGCCATCGAAGGCAAGGTTCTTCCCGGCATTGCCGCTATGGAGGAATAAGACGTGACAGTTCACACATTGTGATATAACATCAACTAAGGTGAAGTTCTGACGATGGGAAAATCTCTCTGTCTGAAGGACTTCACTTTAGTCGTTTAAATCACTTTATAGACAAAACAAACAACAAAACCTTACTAAAACACAAAAAAGCTAAACATGGAATGGCTCATTAATTTGTTTACCAACACCGATTCTGTAGCCCACATCTCCATACTCTTTGCCGTGGTGATAGCCGTGGGCGTGTTTCTCGGCAAGTTGAAAATAGGAGGTATTTCGCTGGGCGTGTCGTTCGTGCTTTTTGCCGGCATCATCGCCGGACACATCGGCTTCACTGCCCCTACCAATATTCTCAACTTTCTCCAGGACTTCGGCCTCATTCTCTTCATCTTCTGCATCGGTATGCAGGTGGGACCGGGCTTCTTCGAGAGTTTCAAGAAGGGAGGCATCCTGCTCAACGGACTGTCTGCCCTGCTCATTCTGTTGAACATCGGCGTGATGTTCGGCTGCTACTTCCTCTTCTTCGACACCACTAACCCCCATAACCTGCCAATGATGGTCGGCACGCTCTATGGTGCCGTGACCAACACACCTGGTTTGGGTGCCGCCAGCGAGGCACTCAACTCGGTGTTCAAAGAGAATGTGCCGCAGATAGCCGCGGGTTATGCTTGTGCCTATCCGCTCGGTGTGCTTGGCATCATCGGTGCCACTATCGCCATCAAGTATATCTGCCGCATTGACCTGAAGCAAGACGATGCTGAATTGGAACAGGCTGAGGGAGAGAATCCGCATGCCCATCCACACCAGCTCCACCTCAAGGTGGCCAATGCCTACATAGCCGGCCGCACACTGAAGCAAATATCAGAGTTCCTCAACCGCGATGTGGTCTGCACGCGCCTGCGCCATGAGGGCGACGTGGTCATCCCCACACGCGACACCACCTTCCAGATGGGCGACGAACTGCTCATCGTCTGCACCGAAGCCGACGTGGAGGCTGTCAAGGCATTCATCGGTCCGGAAATAGACGTGGAGTGGAACGAGGACGACCAGCAGAAGCCCATGGTGTCGAAGCGCATCACGGTGACCAACTCCGAGATGAACGGCAAGGTGCTCGGCAGCATGCACTTCTCGTCTGTCTACGGCGTGAACGTTACGCGCATCACTCGACAGGGCATGAACCTCTTTGCCAGCCGCAACCACCGCTTCCAGATAGGCGACCGCATCATCGTAGTCGGCACGGAAGACAACGTGGACCGCGTGGCTGAAATGATGGGCAACTCTGAACGCCGCCTCAATGCGCCCAACCTGTTCACCATCTTCGTGGGCATCATCGTGGGTATCATCTTCGGTAGCATCCCCATCGCCATCCCCGGCATGCCCGTTCCGCTCAAGTTGGGTATTGCCGGTGGTCCGCTCATCATCGCCATTCTCATCGGCCGCTACGGCGACCGTCTGAAGCTGGTCACCTTCACCACCACCTCTGCCAACATGATGCTCCGCGAAATCGGACTGGTGCTCTTCCTGGCAAGTGTGGGCATCAAGGCAGGAGCCAACTTCTGGGACACCGTGGTGCAGGGCGACGGACTTAAATATGTCTACACCGGTTTCCTCATCACCGTCATTCCCATCCTTATTGTCGGTGTGTTAGGCCGTCTGCGCTACCACATCAACTACTACACGCTCATGGGTATGATTGCCGGTACGTGCACTGACCCACCAGCCCTCGCCTACGCCAACTCCATTTCATCGCGAGAGGCTCCAGCCATCGGCTATTCCACGGTCTATCCATTGAGTATGTTCCTCCGCATCTTCACCGCACAGCTTATTGTGCTCTTCTTCTGCGGAGCGTAACCCATAATTACACGCAAGAAAAACTCCAGGCACCGGCGTTTGTACCGTATGCCTGGAGTTTTTCATTACTCTTGTCTTAAAGGTGTGACCTAACTAAGGGTATGTATGACATTCATGGTGATTCCGTCTGAATCGTCAGCATGTTTTGCAAGGAACTCCTGCCATAACGATTCCAGTTTCCTGGCATCCTCTTGGGCAAGCAGTCTGCCCGAAGCTCCACCCGTCCAGTCGAAAGCTGGAATGGCCTTTTGCAACTCGGCGGTTGTCAATATGGGAGCCTTCTCAGGATCTATAATAGCATTGGGCAGCATGTCTATGTAGAACAAGCGCCTTCCCCTACCGCTCCAGTCGGTGCCTTCATAGGGCTGCGAGTCAAAGACGCCGCTCATCACAATGCCCGTGTTCCCCTTCCCCACTCTGACAAGGAAGAATCGGTCGCCGCACTTGACATGCTGATAATCCCATACGCTCCAGTTGAAGTATTCTGTCAGCATGTGCTCTACACCGTAACGATGATCGTCAAGCTTGACACTCGAGATGTCAGGATTCCACATCAATATGACCGTGTTCTGTTTCTCGTCGAAACCTTCTCCGGGATAAGTGGGATCGTAATGTAAGTCATCGGGCTGTAGATGGCGCGCCTTATCCATCATTTCATGCACCATGTCCACTGTCAACGTTTCCTCTCGCATGAACTGCAACTCGTCGAAGAAACTAAACACATTCTCCGGTAGTATCTTCCACGCCTCGCAGAAAGGCACAAGCACCGGACTTAATGACTGGTCGTCCATGTCGATAATTCCCAACAGGTCTGCGTAGGAAACATAATCAAAGTCGGTCACCTTTCCATCATGTATGGTTATCATCGAGATCGTGAGTCCCTTCTCCGGGTCAGCATCAGGTGCAGGCAATACCAGGTGGGTGCTCGTGTCATTTAGGCGGGAACATGACCACTGTATCATACAAAGATGTTTGAACAATTTTACTTTCAAATTCTTGTCTACCTCACCGAATAAAGGAATGGGGAAACTTTCAAGAAGTTTGGGGCCCAAACAGAAATTACAGAAAAGTCCGTTCATCACTATATGACGGCCAAAGGTCCGTATCAAAGCACAGGATACGGCAAGTCCAGCATCCTGCTCACTCTGAATCCATTCATCATCAAATCTGGAGAAAGCATCCGTAATTTCCACCTCTGTTTCATCTTCAAGATATGCCTTGTCGCCAGTGAGTTTCATCAAGGCGTCTACAGTCTTGACAAACAGCTTATAGTCTGCCTTGGAAGCAAAAGAACACACGCGGACTTCCAGCCCGTTTTCCTCCTTATTTACTTCAATGCCCCGCAGAGCTTCTTGATGTATTCCGAATCTGACAGTCGGGTATTCCTCAGAGGTAACCACAATATCCATTCCCTGATCAGTCAGATAATCAAGATAGACATCCGGCTTCAGAATGTTCTTGGTTCTGATTGTAACACAAACGCTCATAGTCGTAGATTTATAATTAAACTTTAGGATAAAAGACTCGTGTCTTATCGTCAACAATTCCACACATGCCTGTGTACAACTATTGCTTTGCGGTGCAAAGATAAACTGCAAGTATGCAACCTATTTGCACTGTTAGGAAAAATGACTATTGTTGACTGCAAATATACAATATTTTCTTCAAAAACAAGACTATGTTGCCAAATAATCAAAGTTTTGAAGTGTGTTTACCTGTGACAAATATGCAAATACCAAACAGAAAAGATAAACGATATGGGGTGTTATGCATAGGTAAAGTAAGAGTCTGGAAGGCATCAAATATAGTCTGAAGGCTCTATGAGAATGAATACATTAATAATAGGTTTGTGGCACACATTGATAATCAGAGAGTTGCGTATAATACGGTAGAAAAGTCCTATCGAGGATGTTTTGAGAATGTAAAATCGTGTAGATTTAACGTTTTTAACTTTATTTAAGGCGAAATGTATGGAAGAAATTACAAAACAGCGAAAATGTAATGCACAAGTGAGATTGCCTCGGGAAGTATGTGACGAGCATATATACGCTGTAAAAATTGTCAGTTAATACGTACAAAATCGAAGAAAATTAGATAAATATTATTAAATAAGGTGTTAAATAAAAGTAGAAGTTTGTTTATTTGATGGAAAAGTATTATTTTTGCATTTGCAAAAAAGTGTATAAAGCGCACTCCTATAGAGTAACGTAAACTATAAACAAATTGAACTATGGCAATAGCAATAAAAGCAATACCAACATTATATGGTGAGGATGCCGTTCGCTTCCGCGAAGCGATTGAGCAGACTGATCGCGAGTTTGACGCTCGACCTCAACGGGACATCACTAAAGATGCACGTTATATCATGATGAAGAACGTACTTCGTAAAGCAAGGATATAAGAGGGAATGAGTTTCATTGATCAGAAATGTACGTTTGATGTTTTGTCTGAGGATGTTCTTTCCGAGTGTCTTCCATTCACATGTGGAGAAGATGAAGATATGGATGAGTTCTTCAGTAAGGATGCATTAACCTATGCTCGCCGCAAAATTGGCAAATCGTATTGTTTCCGTTTAGAGGAGGATGAGAAGCAGATTGTTGCCTGCTTCACATTATCCAACGACAGCATTCGCATTTGGGATCTTGGTAGTTCCAAAAAGAATGCGATGTGGAAGGAACTCACCAATAGGGAGAAGATGCTGAGCCGATTTCCTGGAGTGCTGATAGGTCGTCTTGCTGTATCCGAGTCCTTTGCTGGCAAGGGAATCGGTACAGAGATACTTGACTTTATCAAAATGTGGTTCCTCAGTGAAGAAAATAAAACAGGTTGCCGACTGGCTATCGTTGACGCAAAGAACAAGCCTAAGGTATTAAATTTCTACGAGAAGAATGGCTTTCGCTATCTTTTTAACAGAGAGATTGACGAAGACTTGTATATCAAACCTCCAAAAAACGAGGAGGAACGTAAAACAAGAATACAGAATCCGCGTACACTCGCAACGCGCTTGATGTACTGTGATTTACTCAGTGATTAATCAAAATTAGACAAAGAAAAAATAGAATAAACTCATACATATAAAAAATCGAGCTTCACGGCTCTTGTTCTTTTTCAAGTGAATACCGCCAAACATTCATCCGTAAGAACAAGCAGAACGAGAAGTTCACGTCATAGGGCGTGGACTCATTCTTGCTTGTTACGGATAAGGCCACTTGGCGGTAGCCTACTTGAAAGACATGGCATAGAAGGGTTTACGCCCTTTTTGTCTGCTCTTTATAAGGAATTCCAGAACCCACAGCAATCTCATAAAAGAGACAAAGAAAAGAACATACCAACTAATATGCATAGGCTAAAGTATAAATACATATTATCGCTCTTGTTTCTCCTATTCATCTCGGTTAGGAGTTATGCTCAGGACATCTCCGTTACAGAGTTTTATCTTGACGAGAAGGATTTAACAGCCAATGGAAGGCATGCTGTTGAAGATCAAAATGGAGATAAGTGTGCGCTTATCCGTGTGCAGACTACTCAAAAGGGATTCTCCTTTGATGTTGGCTCTGCTGGTATTACAAAGGTTGAGGATGACCATGTGGGTGAGGTATGGCTTTGGGTTCCATTTGGAATCAGACATATCAGTATTCGTCATCAGCAACTGGGATCACTCCCAAATTACGATTTCCCTATTGCCATACAAAAGGCACGAACATACATCATGAAGATTACTCATGACCAAGTGTTCGTGACTAACTACGACGATACCAAAAAGCAGAAGTTAACTATCAGGATTACTCCTGCTAATGCTTCGTTATTCCTTAATGGTATGAGCGTTGATCTAGATTCAAGAGGTGAAGCCGTTCGTGAAATGGCACATGGTCAGTTCACTTACAAAGTAGAAGCCAAAGGCTATTACCCCAAAGAAGGTCAAGTGACAGTCAATGAAAAAGAACATTCTTTGATTGTCAATGATTTGAATCCGATAAAAGGTAAGCTTAGCGTTCATGTCAATCCATATTCTGCAGAAGTATCTGTTGATGGGCGTTCTATAGGACGCTCTACGCTGGAACCTGTTGAGTTACAAATTGGCCAACATGAAGTTAAGGTGTCATCGAATGGTTACAGGACGGAATCGAGAACTGTCACCATCAAAGAGAATCAAACAACAGATATAAAACCTGTTGGCGGAATTAATTTAGTGCATACTTAATTCTGCCAATGGGCTTG